>JAJYMZ010000253.1 GCA_021786615.1 Acidobacteriota bacterium | reverse complement strand
AGGGCCCGGTTGTCGCGGTTGGGAGCCGGCACATAGTGGGCACCCCAGGGATAGGCGCTGATGCCGTTGCGGCCCGAGCGGGCAGTTCCTCCCACCTCGGGTTCCAGTTCAAGCAACAGGTATTTCTTGAAGCCCTGACCCTCGAAACGCCAAGCCGCGCTGAGCCCCGCCACCCCACCGCCCACGATGACGACGTCCACATCCTCGAAGGTGGTTGGTTGCGGCAATTGGATATCCCTGACCTTGTGGCCTAATTCCAGGGAAGGGCCGAGAATCTCTCCGCCATAGTGCCTTTTCCGCCTGAACAGGTCACAACCAGCGCTTCCAAGCCCCAGCGCCGCGGCCCCGGCGGTGAACGTGCGCCGCCGCATCAGGACCATCGTTTCCACTCGGTGGCGTAGAGATGCACCAGCACCTGGTTGTCCAGGCGATTGATTTCTGTGGGGAGCCGGTCCATGTCGTGCGGGAAAGCGAACATGGCCACCAGGGTCCCGTCCGTGAGGTAGCGCAAATCCGGAAGGGTGGTTTTCGGCATGTCGAAGGGTGCTGGTGAAGCCAGCACAAAGCCCCACACGCCAAAGGAAGGGACCGGCAAATTGTAGGGCCGCGTCTGGAATCCAGCGGCCTCCACCGTTGCGTTGATGCACCAGAAAGATTTCCGGGCCATGAGTGGAGACGTGCTTTGGATGGCCATGAGGCCGTCCGGGGCTAGGGCCCTGCGCAACAGCTTGTAGAAGCGCGTGGTGTAGAGCTTGCCAACGCTGTAGGTATGGGGGTCCGGAAAATCAACGAAGGCCAGATCATAAGGTTCAGGCTGCCGCTGTTCGTTGAGCCAGACCATGGCGTCCTGGTTGACCACCTCCACTCGGCGATCCAGGAGCGCCCCCTGGTTCAGTTCCCGCAGCAGGGGCATGTTGGCGGCCAGGGTGGTCATGGCGGGGTCCAGGTCCACCAGCGTGATCTTCTCGACACCTGGATGTTTGAGGATCTCCCTCACCGCAAGGCCGTCCCCGCCGCCACATACCAGGATGCGTTTGGCGTCTGGTTTCAGGGAGAACGCAGGATGGACCAGGGCTTCGTGGTAGCGGTATTCATCGGCGCTGGAAAACTGCAGTCCGCCGTTCAGGAAGAGCTGGAAACTGCCGCGGCCGTGGGTGATGACGATGCGCTGGTAGGCCGTGTCCTTGGCGTAGACGATCTCATCCGCATAAATCTCCTCTTCCGCCATGAGCGTGAACCGCTGCGCGAAAGCCAAGCCGGTCCCCAGCAATAGGAGCACCACCACGCAGCGGATGCGGAGCATCCTGCGATTCCCCAGCAGGGGTTTCAGGAGATGCGTGGACCAGAGCCCCACCAGCGCGTTCAGCACTCCGAAGGCCAGGCAGGTCCGCACGATGCCGAGCTTGGGCATGAGCAGCACGGGGAACAGGATGCTGGCGGCGAGAGCCCCGATGTAATCCAGGGTGAGCACCTGGGCGATGAGATCCTTGAAGGCCACCTGGGGTTTCAGTATCCGCATCAACAGCGGGATTTCTAAGCCCACAAGGGTTCCGATGGCCGCCACCAATCCGTAGAGCAGCGGCCTGAAGGCGTGGGTGTGGGCGAAGGCCTGGAAGAGGATGGGCGCGGAAAATCCGCCCACCAAGGCCACTGCCAACTCCAGGTCCACGAAGCGCTGGGCCAGGCCCCTATGCAGGTGCCGGGAAAGGTAGGAGCCCAGGCCCATGGCGCTTAAGTAAACGCCGATGACCGTTGAGAATTGCATGACCGAATCACCCAGGAGGTAGCTGGCCAGGGTGCCCGCCACCAGTTCGTAGATCAGGCCGCAGCTGGCGATGACGAAGACCGTGAGAAAGAGCAGGGGGACTCTTAACGCGGGTCCTGGGAGCGGGGCCTCGTACCTGGGACTTCCGTTGTTCGTCTTTCCAGCCGTGGCCTTGCCATCAGCCATGAATGGCCGCCGCGATGATGATGGAGATGCCCAGGAGCAGGCTCCCCAGCACGATTCCCAGGGCGACGTTCTGGTCCTCCTCCATTTCCTTGCGCATGGAAAAGGGAAGCACTTTGACCAGCACGAGCCACACGAGGCCCATGATGAGCAGCCCCATCAAGGCGAATATGCCGGCGGTCTTGAGGTGGGTCAAGAGATCGTAGGTTTCCATCACTTGCCTCCATGAAATCCGTTGTTATGCAAGAAGGTGCGGTAAGCGCCGGGGGTCTGGCGCACGTCTGGGGGGATCACCAAGCGTTTGTGCGCGCCAAAGATCTCCGTGCCGAAGAAACCATTGGCGGTCACGAGGCCAAACCCTCCCATCAAGGCCAAGGCATAGAGGACTCGCATCAATCATCTCCCGAAGCAGTATCATTTGAAGAAGCTCCCGTGGTGCCATACATGCTTTCAGCCCAGCGGCGTCCCTCGAAGGCCATGACCCGCAAGAGCATCAGCAGCGGAAACAGGACGATGGCAAAGAAGGCCAGCACCACGTAGAGCCAGCGCACCACGCCCGACCTGATCTCCAGGCTGAAACTCTGCACCGGGGGGCGGGTGCCTTCCCAGGCGGGGGCCACGCGCAGCATATAGGTACCGGGTTTCAAGCTACTGAGAAAAACAGTTTCGGTGCGGCCACCCTCGGTCCAGGATTCCCCTCCATCCACACCGTGGTAGTAGCTGGAGGTGATCTCGAACAGTTCGGCTTCCCCCGTGTGCTCGCTCACCAGCGCGCCTTCGACGCCGATCCAGGAATTCTCGACCGGTGCCGAAAGCTTCACTTCCAGGTTCTGCCCGCCTTTGGCGATTTCGATGGGGCCTGAGAAGAAGACAGGTTCCACCGGCTCCAAGGGACCGGCGCCTTTGGCTCCGGGATTCAGCGGCTGGAATCCCTGGGCGTTCAGGGAGGGGATGCGATCCGCCAGATTGTACGTTTCACTAAAGAGTTTTCGGTTGCGGTGGGATATGGAAAGCACCATCACCAGAACGAGCAGGGCCCCCAGCGCCATGACCATCCACATCGTCATCTGCTGGAGCCGCGGCTTGAGGGGATTGGGCATGTGCGGCGCGATGCCAGTGGGCGATGGCGCGGTTCCTTGAAGGCTGAAGGCATGCCAGATCTCGCTAGGCTGGATATAGGTGCTGAGGCTCCAGTTGATCTCCTCACCGCCGCCTTTGTGCTTTTGGGTTTCCGAAGCGAGGCTCAAGGGCGGGCTGATGAACTCCGAGACATGGGCCATCTCGCCTTGTTCCACCTTCCAGTAGAATTCGCCGAAAACACCGTCAACTCGCGCATCCACATCTTGGTAGCGGCGGAAGCTCGTGCCTTTCAGGATCACGAAGGAGGGATTCGCGTGGGCCCCCACATCGCCCGCGCTGACGGATTCGACTAGGCTCCAGTGGCCGTCGCTTTCGGTGAGCCAATGGAAACCGTGCTTGCGGTCCAGCAGCAGGTATTCGCCCCAAGGATAGATCTCGCCATCCACTTTGCAGGAGCGCCGGAGGTAGCCGATGCAAGTGTACGGCACCCCCCGGATGACGCCATCGGTGCCCAGGGGAATGAACATTCTCGCATCGGGTTGCTTCAGGGATTTCAGGAAGGAGAGCTTGCCGCTGGAGGCATCCAGCAGAGAGCCGCAGTAGGGGCATCCCACGCGCTGGGCCTGGTCGGGGCTGTGCAGTTTCAGAGCGCCGCCGCAGTGGGGACATTGCAGATTCTTGGCCTGGAGGCGGGGACCCGCATTCGGGTCACTCATGCCTTGGCGGATGGCGAGATCGTCCAGGCTCACCTCGCGGCCCGCGTAGAACGTGGGAACATCCTCGCCCGCGCCATAATCCAGCGTTGCGAAGGCCCCGTTCGCACCCTGAAGATCCGCGAAGCGGTAAGTCGCCCCCGGTACTACTTTCCAAGGGATCTCGCCTTCGGCT
>JAJYMZ010000246.1:312-3917 GCA_021786615.1 Acidobacteriota bacterium | reverse complement strand
TCCTCCTTCGGTTTTCGTGGTCTTCCCGTCTTCGTGGTGAATCCGTTTCCTTTCACATGAGGAGTGCACCATGACCCATCGCGTGATCAACTTCTACGCCGGCCCCGCGGGGCTGCCCCTGCCCGCGCTGGAGCGCGCCCAGCAGGAGCTGCTGGACTTCGCCGGCACTGGCATGTCCGTCATGGAGGTCAGCCACCGCTCCAAGGAGTACGACGCGGTCCACGAGGAGGCCATCGCCCTCGTGAAGGAGCTCATGGGCCTCCCGTCCAACTACAAGGTGCTGCTCCTCCAGGGCGGCGCCCACCTCAGCTTCGGCATGATCCCCCTCAACCTGCTGCGCGGCGGCCGGAAGGCCGACTACATCGTCACCGGCAACTGGGCCGAGAAGGCCACCAAGGAGGCCAAGCTCGTGGCGGGCGACCACGTCCGCGTGGCCGCCTCCACCAAGGACGAGAAGTTCGCCCGCCTGCCGAAGGCCTCCGAACTGAAGATCGGCGAGGACAGCGCCTTCGTCCACTTCACCTCCAACAACACGGTGGAGGGCACCCAGTGGAAGGACTTCCCGAAGACGGACAAGCCCTACATCTGCGACATGTCCTCCGACATCATGTGGCGCCCCTTCGACGTCAGCCAGTTCGGCCTGATCTACGCCGGCGCCCAGAAGAACCTCGGCCCCTCGGGCGTCACGCTCACCATCATCCGCGAGGACTTCCTGGAGATGTGCGAGGCCTCGGACCTGCCCAGCTACCTGCGCTTCAAGCTCCACGCCGAGAAGAACAGCCTCTACAACACCCCGCCCACCTTCGGCATCTACATCCTGCGGAATGTGCTGGCCTACAACAAATCCATCGGCGGACTGAAGGCCATCGAGGCCAACAACCAGCGGAAGGCCAGCCTGCTCTACGGCTGCATTGACAAGCACCCGGGCTTCTACAAAGGCTTCGTCACCGAGAAGGCCGACCGTTCGGTCATGAACGTGGACTTCTTCATGCCTACCGAAGACCTCACCGCCACCTTCGTCAGCGAAACCAAAAAAGCCGGCATGGTGGGCCTCAAAGGCTACCGCGACATTGGCGGCATCCGCGTGAGCGCCTACAACGCCGTGAGCGTGAAGGACGTGGAGACGCTCGTGGACTTCATGGAAGAGTTCGTGAGGAAGAACGGATAGGACACAGCGCGTCTTGCAAAACAATATGGGCCGTCGAATATCCGTATACACCCAGCGGTCGGGAGGCGTAAAAGAAGCGCCCCCCATCTCAAGGGGTGAAGCAGGGTCCGTCAATGAAAATATTTCTTTACGGGCCCCAACCCCCAGATGTATGTTTGGTACATGGAAATCCCACGGCGCGCTTCGTCGCTCTGTGACTATTGAACTCCCGGGGAAGGCTTAGGCCTTCCCCGAATTGCGTTTAGGCTAACCTGAACCAATCCCAAGGGGTGCGTGTGAGAGCCATCATCTTCATTGATTACTGGAATTTTCAGTTGAACTGGAACGAGCGCACAAACCGTGCGAAGTGTGATTGGATCAAATTAGGTCCCAGCGTCCTAAGCCAGGTTCAAGGAATGCTTGATCCAATGGGGCATGGACCCGTCCAGTTGGAGGGTGTTCGCCTCTACGCATCCTCGCAGCATGGGGATCCGGCGGCTGCGAAGATGGTTGCTTGGATGAAACAGACCCTTCAGCGCATTCCCGGATGGAGCGTGTTTCTCCGGGAACGCCACTCCCACCCAAAACCGGTTCACTGCAAAGAGTGTGGCCACGACATCGAATCCTGCCCCAAGTGTTCGAAGGTCTTGAAGCGGGCCGCGGAGAAGGGCGTGGACTCCGCAATCGTTGCAGACATGATGGCCCTGGCATGGGAAGGGGCATATGACTTGGCCGTCCTTGTTTCCCAGGATGCGGACTTCACGCCAGGCGTGAAAGCTTTAGCCCAAAAGGGGATTAAGGTGATCAATGCTGGGTGGACGACAGGTGGTCACAATCTCCAACAAGAGTGCTGGGCGTCGTTCCCACTGGAAGATTTGATCACCTCCATGACGCGAACATAGCCCCCCAGCAAAACCAAGAAAGCCGGCATGGTGGGCCTCAAGGGCTACCGCGACATCGGCGGCATCCGCGTCAGCGCCTACAACGCCGTCAGCGTGAAGGACGTGGAGACCCTCGTGGACTTCATGGAAGAGTTCGTCAGGAAGAACGGGTAGGGCTAAGCGACGTTATTGGCCCGCGTCGTTATTTGTTCTATCCATTGTATCAATTCAGGTTGAGACCGAATTCGCGAGTTTTCAGGACGTCTTTCCAATGTGATTCCCTATCTAGGATGTATCGGTCGCTAGAGTTGAGGTCACACATTTCGAGTAATGAGAACTGGAACTTGCTGCAATGATCCTCGCCAGCGGCAGCAAGGAGAGTCTGCAATTCCTTATTTCCGCCATGTCCATTTTTGGCATAAACAGACCAGCGTTGCCAGATGCCGATTCCACCGTACGCGCTTCCAACTGGGCAACGACAATTACCTTTCCCCATTAGTGACAATTACACTTCCCCGTTAGCTGGGTTCTCCTGGCTCTTGATGTCCTATTGCGGATAGCGAAACGATAATCGTCCACCAATGTTTTTGACCAGCTGGACACGTGTTTCGTTTGGGATGTTCGGCCACCCACGTTCTTTGGTGAGCCACAACGACTCTTCGGTTCTCCTGACAATCCAATTTGAGAGGCCAACAGATTGGTCAATGATTTGGACCAGGCCATCTGGAAGTCGTATTGAGCTTGATGCGAATCGAATGGATCTATCAGGTGCGGAATAGGTCCCAAACCCCAGATGCTCCATCAGTACCGAGAGAACCCCATCGATAAGGAAGGCTCTCCCTCCAGTTTCAGATTCGAAGGCATGAACAGTCAGCATCTGTACCCCAAGACCACGAAACGATTGTTCCCACAGTGGGTTATGGTTATTTGCGACCACGGCGACGCTGCGTGGGACGAACTGAATGAATGTTCTGATTTGGTCAATGGGAATGGCCAGTGTTCGGGATAGTGACCGTTCACAATCCTCTTGTGGCTTCCCATACTGGAAAGCCCTGACTTGTGGAAGGACATGGTGGTCTAGAGAGTGTGAGACGAGTTCAACCTCGATGATGAACCAGTGGGAGAAGTCATCCGCAACTAAGGCTAGATCGGGCTGGAAAAGGTGCCCATCGTGATTGAACGTCCCCCTGAATGGCACGCAACGGTATCCCCCAAATGCCAGTGGGAGAGCATTGCAAACCACCGCTTCAAACTCATCTTCATACGGGGCATCCGGATCTATCAGGCTAAAGTGGTTCGCCTCCACGCCCTTTATTGACACTAGTCTCTTCACGCTTGGCTCCAAGACACATCCGCCACACCGACCAATTCTGCTTCCTCAGCCATCAAACGTTGGATCTCTGGCCGGGTTGCGACAAGGGTGTAAATAGCAGCACCGTCCTTGAGGTGAGCCGGCCTTAATACCCGCCCCAATCGTTGAATGCGCTGGCGCCTTGTGGCTGTGCTTGCGGCGATGATCCCGATCTCTGTTTCGGGAACGTTGAATCCCTCATCCAAAGCTCGGCATGTGACCAACA
>JAJYMZ010000246.1:0-302 GCA_021786615.1 Acidobacteriota bacterium | reverse complement strand
ACATCAATCCGCCCATGGCGGTATTCCGATAGAACTTCAGCTCGCTCTCGCAGCTTCAACTTGGAATGGTAATTTCCAGCCTTAACTCCGTTCTCGATCAAGACACGGTGGATAAGATTGCATGCCTCTATGTCTTCATGGAACACAAGTACCCGTTTGCCCCGATGTGATGCGACTATCTTCAGCGCAAGCATCACACGGTTCAGGCTAAGGTTCAGGACCCTTGCTCGCTTTAAAAATAAAGCGACAGCCTCCGGGGCATCCGCCCCAAATCTGCCAATCGTACGTGCGATCGACTTGGT
>JAJYMZ010000325.1 GCA_021786615.1 Acidobacteriota bacterium | reverse complement strand
TAGGCCCCCTAGTTTTTTCCCAAACCATCCAACCCAACACGAAGGGATGACCATGAACCTCCTCAGCAACTTCCTGAATTTCGGCCTTCTCCAAACCGCCCCTGAAGCCGGATTCGGCCCTGCCGCCATCTGGGCTTCGGCTTCCATTCCCAACAAGATCATCATCGTGATCCTGTTCCTCCTGCTGGCCTTGCAGATCTATACGGCCATCGAGCGCGCCGTGATGTACCGCCAGAGCAACGCGGCTTCGGACAAGTTCCTCAAGCTCTTCATGGACACCCTGCGCCGCGGTGATTTCGAGGCCGCCAAGCGCGCCGCCACAACCCACAACAAGAGCCACGTCGCCCTGGTGCTCAAGCACGGCCTGGACATCTTCCAGTATGAGAAGCAGCTCAAGGCCATGAACGCCAACCACGACGTGATCCAGCCCGTCGAGCGCGCCATCCTGCGCGGCACCGCGGAAGTCACCGAATTGCTCAAGAAGGGCATGAACTCCCTGGCCACCATCGGCGCCCTGGCCCCCTTCATCGGCCTGCTGGGCACCGTCATCGGCATCATCAAGGTCTTCAGCGACCTGAAGACCCACGGCGCGGGCGACATCAACGCCCTGGCCGGTTCCATCGGCGAGGCGCTGGCCACCACCGCGCTGGGTCTCATCGTCGCCATCCCCGCGGTTTGGATGTACAACCTGCTCACCAACAAGCAGGACCAGGTCATCACCCATATCAACAACGCTGCCTCCCAGATGATTGACGAGTTCATCCGTCGCGAGAGCCAGGCCTAATCCATCCACTCAAGGCCGCGGGGAATCATCCCGTGGCCCCTTTCTAAAAGGAGGCCTCCATGGATGCAGGCGGAAAGAGTGGCGGAGTCAAATCCGACATCAACGTGACTCCCTTGGTGGACATCGTGCTGGTGCTGCTGATCATCTTCATCGTGATCACTCCGGCCGTGAACGACAGCGTCAGCCTGCCCCTCGCCAAGCACAGCCCGAAGGTGGAGAAGAACACCGGCGAGAAGTACCTGCAGGTCACATTCCAGGCCAAGAAGGATGCCGCGGGCGTGTTCGGCCCTGGCAACATCATCATTGATGACCCTGCGGCCAAGAACATAGACTTCAAGATCAACGACCCGGCTTCCAGGCAGCTGCTGGTGGATTACGTGACCAAAAGCACCTCGGCCCTTTCCTACCGCCGGGTCTTCGTGAAGGCGGATCGCAACCTCCCCTACGCGGCGGTGGACAAGCTTTTCCAGGCTTGCCGCGAGGGCGGCGCCGATGAGGCGTCCATCGTCACCGCCGAGGCAAAAGACACCAAAGAAAACAAGGAAGGGGGCAAATAATGGACGCTGGTGGATCAAAAGGCAAAGCTAAATCTGATATCAACGTCACACCCCTCATTGACATCGTGCTGGTGCTCCTGATCGTCTTCATCGTCATGGTGCCGGGCCTCACCAAGGCCCAAAACGTCACGGTGCCCCAGGTAGTGGTGGCACCACCCCCCACCACCGCGCCCTTGAACCCGCCCCTGGTCATTTCCATCGACAAGGATGGGAACTACATGCTCCAGAGCGACAAGATCGAACTCGCCGATATGGCCGACAAGGTCCAGGCCGCCGCCGGTTTGCAGGAACGCAATTCCCGCAAAATCTACCTGAAGGTGGATGAGGAAATGCCCTTCGGCAAAGCGGTGGACGCCATGGATCAGATCCGCCTCGCGGGCGATCGGCTCAAGGTGGAATCCGTCAAGAAATTCTCGGACGGGAATGATGGCGGTGACATCAAAGTCTCCATCTCCATCAAGCGCCGCGCCTAAGGTTTCAAAGTTCCATCCATCAAGCCCCGCGCCAGCGGGGCTTTTTCGTTTAAAGAAAAACATTCGCAGAGGTACGCGGAGGAAACAGGGGTGCGCAGAGAAAAGCAATTCTCTGTGGCCTCCGCGTATTCTGCGTACCTCTGCGAGTGTTTTTCTCTAGCCTTGAGCGTCCAATCGAAAATCGGCAACCGAACATTGAAATGATTTATCCGTGACCCTCGCGGGATCCATGACGAACATTTCACAGGATCATGATGGCGCGTGACCGGTGATGAACGCAGCCTTGGGCATTCCATCCGGGAGGTTCAAATGCAGGCTGCGAGCCAAGTTCGGCGCGTCGCGGAGATCAATGTCACGCCGCTCATAGACATCGTTTTGGTGTTGCTCATCGTGTTCATCGTGATGGTGCCCATGACGGGAAGGCACCATCCCGTGGCGGTCCCAGCCATCGTGCCAGGCGCTTCCGGGCATCCCGTGTATCCAGTCATCACCGTTTCCGCGGATGGAAGCTGCACACTCGCAGGCGTGCCCGTCACCTTAGAGGAACTGGCCGTCAGGCTGGTGCCGGAGATCCTGCGTCAGTCCAGGCAGGCGCGCCGTGTGCAACTCAAGGTGGATGGGGCCGTTCCCGTGTACCGGACCACGGAGGTCCTGGATGCCATCCGACTGGCGGGGGACCAGGCCCGGCGAGAGACGCCCGGATACGTCCCCATGTCTGATGATGGCGACCAACGCCATGAGGACGACATCAAAGTCGCCATGACCATGAAACAGCCAGGTTGAGATGATCCCCGCATCTCGTAGTTCGTTCCGGAAGGGGAAATACATCCGCAGAGGTACGCAGAGGGGTAAGAGGTTCTCAGAGAAAAGCATTTCTCTGAGAACCTCCGCGTTTTCTGTGCACCTCTGCGAATGTTTTTATCCCGCCAGCCAATCGCTAGTCGAAATTCATCAATGGAAAATTCTCAGGGGTTGTACGCGCCCTGGGGCAGATTCAACCCGCTCTGGTGGAATACTTTCTGAAGTTCGCTCCCGCTGAAGCCCGCAGCGATCTCGGCGGCCTCCAGGTGGTCCAGCAGTTGCGAGAGATTGGCGCCGCTGGGCACCACGGGTGTCTGCAGGTCCGCCTTCAACTCGTCCAGGGTCATGTCATCCAGGAAAGTCCCTTCTGGCCGCGCCACGATGACGCCATGAAGCGTGTACTGGTCTGTGGGACCGGTGTGCGTGCGGAGGCTCGCGCTGGGCACCACCACGGCCTCCACGGGGCCCTTGGCATCGCGGTCCGCGTGGGCCGCGTACATGAGGTCGCGGCCCGTCAAGAGTCCCGCCACGGTGACGCTTTCGCCGAAATCATTATTGCGCACCGCCACGGCCCGCAAGTGGCTTCCCACCTCACGGTTCAGTCGCGCGAGCGCGCGGTTGAGGATGGGCGCGAAGCTGGAGCCCGTGAGCAGCAGCGCCTTGCGGCCCTTGAACCGCTTGGCCTTGTCGCTTTTGATGAAGCGGCGGGTGTGTTCCAGGAACTTGCGCACCATGCCCACGCCGTTTTCCAGCTGGGACCAGGACTGGCTGTAGAATTCGCGGCCCGGCACCTGGACATCCCCCCGCGTGAACCACTCGTCCGCCAGCAGGAGCCAAGGCTCGCCTTCATTGGCCATCGCATAGCGCCGCGCTTCCTTCGTCCAGCGTTTCACCCAGGCCTTGGCATATTCATCGCTGACATTCTGCACGTCCGGCAGGCCTTCGCGATGTGCCGTGAGCCCCACGGGCACGCAGGAGAGGCTCAGCACCCCGCCTTTGTCCGCCCATGGCCCACTGGTCTGGTTGGCGCGGCGCTCCCACAATTCGGCAAGCGTCTTCTCCCAGACCCAGCCATCGTTGAGGCCCGGCGCGATCACCGCCTGGGTGTGGATGTCAATGCCGCCCTCCAGCAGGCGGTCAATCTTGCGCAGGATGTGGCCCTCCCGCGGGTTGCCCACGACCTTGACGCGCACCTCGGGATCCGTGCAGTGGACCGATACATGGATGGGCGTGAGCCGCTCCCGCACGATGCGGGCAAGCTCCGCGTCGTCGCTGCTGGACAGGGTGCTGAAATGGCCGTAGAGGAAGGACAGCCGGA
>JAJYMZ010000138.1 GCA_021786615.1 Acidobacteriota bacterium | reverse complement strand
CCTGGCCCAGGTGCGGGGCGAGGATAGGCCCCGGCTGCCCCTGCTGACGGAACCGCCGGGCTCCACGCGCACGCCCTGGCGCCTGGATCCGCCGCGCCTGCCGGAAGAGGTGGCCCTGGCGTCCTGGAGCCTGCACCGCCTCTGGTCCGACGCCCGCAGCCCCCGCAAGCTGGCCCTGCGCTGGTGGGACGTGGACGGCGAGCCGCACCACTGGAAGGCCGAGCCCGAACACCTGCTGCAGCCGCCGCTGGAGCTGGCGCGCACCGTGGAGCTGGCCTTCCGCCAGGGGGCCACGCGCCGCCTCCTCATCCGCCAGGTGGAGCTGCGCATCCACTGGGGCCTGGGCCGGGCCCGGGCCCTGTTCCAGGATCCCCGCAGCCAGAAGGTCGAAAACCTGGAGCCCGCCCTGGCGCGCCTCCGCAAGCGCTACCCCCAGCATCCCGTGCGGGCGGGCTGGGATCTGGCGGCGGAGCACATGGAGCATTCCGATCACATCGAGAACCAGGAGGATATCTACGCCAAAAGCAGCTGAGGTTGGCGACCTCTTTCAAAAAACAAGATCACCACTGATAAACACGGATGAGTGCCGATGCGGCGCGGAAGGAGGACGAAGTGTGGAACAAAACCTTTTTCGGCCAGATAAGTGATCCCAGGATGGCTCCTACAGGAATGGCCGATGAAACAAGTACAAACCAATATCTTTGCTTTTTTCTTTATCCCCGCCATCCCCTTCATCCTTGTTAAAAAAGCTTTTTCAACAGGGATGAAGGGGATGGCGGGGATGCTTCGGATGGCGCTCCGCGCCGCCATTCACGCAAGTCTGCCACCGCTTCGTGGTTTGACCCCGGTTGCGGTGGTTCAGAGGGCCAAGCCTCAGGGGTCCGCCATCTTGCATCTACATCAGCGCGGAGCGATTCGAGCCCGGTTTTATTGTGGCTCTTCGCCACGCTGTCGTGACCCGGCTTTTTGATCACAGCACCTAAATTCAAGCCCTTTCAAAAGGCTCGCCCATGAGCTTCGCCCTCGGCATCTCCGATTTTTCTATCGGGGAAGGCATCTACAGGCCCCAGCAGTTGCTGCGCGTGGCGCAGCGCCTGGGCTATGGCGACCTGGTCCTCTGGGACCGGGGGATGCAGGGCTATCCCAAGCTGCGGGAGGAAGCGGAATTCGCCGCCCAGGAGAACGGCACCGGCACCGAGAACAATGTTCGCATCCACCTGGGCTGCCGCTTCCGCTGGCGGGGCCACGACTATGGCGCCCTGCCCTTCTCGGACGCGGGCTACGGGGCCCTGAACCGCCTGCTCACGACCCAGGCCCACGAGCCCCGGAGATTGAAGGGCGAGCCCATTCCCGAGAGCTGCCACACCGAAGAGCCTCCCGGCGGCTGCGCGCTGCTGGCCGATGACCTGGCGGGCCTGGACGCGCTGCTGCGGGAGGGCCTTTACGCCTCGCTCCTGGCCCATCCCCGCCGGGCGGTGGAAGCCCGGCGGGCGCTGGAAGCGGGCTTGCCCGTGGTGGCGCCGCAGGTGCTGCGTTTCCGCAGCGCGGCGGGCCTCGGCCTGCACCGGCTGAAGCGCGCCATCGCGCAGCAAAGCACCGTCCCGCGCACGGAACCGCTGTGGGAGTTGCGGGATGCCGCCGTGCCCCGGGCGGAGTGGGAGACCCGCTTCCCTTTCGCCGAGCCCGTCGCGCAAAGGTCCACCCTGGCCCTGCTGGAACAGATATCGGGCTGGAAGATCCACTGGGGGGCCTGGGTCACCGCCGGCCCGCGAGGGCTCGACGGCGAGGGCCTGAATTCATTGGACGAACTATTGCGGGAGCGGGTGAAAGCGGGCCTCCGCCTACGTTATCCGGTGGTGGAGGGCCTCCACGAAAGCCGCATGGAGCACGAGCTTGCTCTCATCCGGGAGAAGGGCTTCGCCACCTATTTCCTGCTGGTTCAGGATCTCGTGAACGCCCTGAAACCGGCGCTTCCCACGCGCATCTGCGGCCGGGGCAGCGGCGCCGCGAGCATCGTGAGCTACGCCCTGGAACTCAGCAACGTGGATCCCGTGGGCACCAACCTGATGTTCGAGCGCTTCCTTACCCACGAACGCGTGGACCCGCCGGACATGGACATAGATTTCGCCTGGGACGAGCGCGACAAAGTCATCCTCAACGTCTTCGAGCGCTACGGCCGCGACCGCGTGGCCATGGTGGCCAACCACGCCTTCTACAAGGGCCGCTCCGCCTTGCGCGCCGTGGCCATGGCCCATGGCCGCCCGGAGTCAGAGCTCAAGCAGCTGGCGCGCTACATCCGCGGCTGGGAAGGCGGCATGGGCCACGCGGCGGAAAATCCCGCCTGGACCAGAATCCTGCGAGAGGCCGCGGCGCTGGAGGGCCACTTCTGCCAGTTCTCCGTGCATCCCGGCGGCATCGTGGTGAGCCCAGGGCCGCTGTGGCAGCACGCGGCCTTCCAGCCGGCCCCCGCGAAAGAAGGCGTCAGCACCACATCTTGGGACAAGGACGGCGTCGAGAACTACGGCCTCGTGAAAATAGACCTGCTCGGAAATCGCAGCCTGGCGGTCATCCGCGATGCCTACAGCGTGCTCGGAGACCGCGTGCCGAAGCACATCGGCCCCCACGCCCGGCAGGACCCCGACACCCAGGCGCTGCTGGCCCGGGGCGACAGCATCGGTGTCTTCTACGTGGAGAGCCCCGCCATGCGCCAGCTCCAGCAGCGCGTGAAAAAAGGCGATTTCGAATCGCTGGTGATCCACAGCTCGCTCATCCGTCCCGCCGCCTACCGCTGGGTGGACCGCTACGTGAAAAGGGCGCGGGGCGAAGAGGCCTTCATCCCCTCGGATCCGGTCTTCGAGCAGCTGCTATCCGACAGCTATGGCGTGCTCATCTACCAGGAGGACGTCATCAAGGTCTGCGTGGAACTGGCGGGCTGGAGCCACTTCGAGGCGGACCAGCTGCGCAAGGCCCTGGGCAAGCCCGGCAGCGACCGGAAGCTGCCCCGGTTCCAGACGCGCTTCTTCGAAGGCTGCGGGGCGCGGGGCGTGAAGCAGGCCGTGGTCCTTGAAGCCTGGGACATGATCGCCACCTTCCGCGGCTATTCCTTCTGCAAGCCGCACTCCGCGAGCTACGCGCAGGTGAGCTTCGAGAGCGCCTGGCTGAAGGCCCACCATCCGGCGGTCTTTTTCGCTTCGGTCATCACCAACCAGGGCGGTTTCTATCCCGCCTGCGCCTACCTGGGCGACGCGCGGCGCCATCGCATCACTGTGCGCGGGCCCGATGCCAACGCTTCGCTGTGGCCCTTCAGCGCCGAAGGCGAGCAGGGCCTGCGGGTGGGCCTCATGCAGGTGCGCGGCGCGCTGGAGCCGGAGGTGAAGGCCCTGCTGGAGGAGCGGGAGCGCAACGGGCCCTTCGCGGATCTTGATGATCTGCTGGCCCGTGTGCCGCTGTCCATCCCCACGGTGGAAGCCTTGGCCAGCGGCGGCGCTTTCGATCTCTGGGCTCCGGATGGCGATCGCACCCGGCTGCTGTGGGCGCGGCTGGGCGGTGTTCCGTCCGGCGTGCGGCCTCGCCCCACGGATCCTTTCGAGCGCGCTGAATTGGAGTGGGAGATCCTGGGCCTCAGCCTGGAGATCCATCCGGCGGTACTGGCGCGGCTCCGCAAAGGCAGCGGCCCCCACCGCGCCGCGGATGTCTTGAAACCTGGCCGCACGCTGCATTTCTGGGCCCTGGTGGTGGCAGAAAAACGCGTCTCCACCGAGAAGGGCGAGACCATGCAGTTCATCACGTTTGAAGATGAAACCGCCCTGTGCGAAGCCGTGGCCTTCCCTGATGTCTTCGCCCGCCGCAGGCGCCCCTTCCAGGTGGGCGACATTCTTCCCGTGCGCGGCAAGAGCGTGCGCCAGGATGGGCTTCCGGTGCTGGAAGTGCTGCCGTGAGTGGCCGGGAA
>JAJYMZ010000127.1 GCA_021786615.1 Acidobacteriota bacterium | reverse complement strand
GGCCGGCTGCAAGGTGGCCAGGGCCAGGCCTTCGCCCGCGGCCATTGCGCCAAGGATCTCCCCGAAGGCATCCCGTACGATGCCCATCAATTGCTCAGGGGGACCCAGCAGCATGGACAGTTCAAGAGGTTCGGTCTCCTCCAGGCCCATCCCATCGCCGGGGCTAGAACCCTCACCGGATTCGAAGCCATACTCTCCGCCGGTTTCCTGGCCAGAATCTGTTTTTGATTCCTTGATCGCTTCTTTGGAAGCATCCTCGTTGAAACCCGGCCCCGTTTCGCCGTCTCCATCCGAATCGCCGCCTTCGCCCACTTCCTTGTAGCGGGTGATGCTCACGCGGATGCGGGTGATGCCCTCGCGCTCCAGGACCAGGCCGGGACCGCCCAGCTCTTCGATCTTCGCGGGTTTCAGCAGCAGCAGGTTCAGCATGGCCAGCAGGTCGGAATCATCCAGGTCCTTCTGGATGATGAAGCCCGCGATCATGCGGTCAGAAAAGCGTTTCGCCAGCGCCTTGAGATGGGGGCTGGACCCTTCCACCTTCACGCCATTGGCGAAGACCTTGTCGCCGGCCACCGCCAGATGCAGGGATGCCTTGTCGGCGATCCAATCCACCAGGGAGGACTTGGCGGCCTCCAGGGAAGCCACCGTGCGCGGATGCTGGGCCGTGTACATCTGAAGAGCCTTGAGCGCCACTTCTAGGGCCTGGGAGGTTTCGATGAAGGTGGGCATGGATCAGTCCCCCATCAAGTGTGTTCGCAAAAGCGCCCTCACTTCATCCTTGCCTTCGATTTCGAGGGCGAGGGCCATGGCTTCCCTGGCTTCGCGGGTGCCGATGGCGCCCAAGGCCCGGGCCGCTGCCATGCGCAAGGGGAGGGGCTCCAGGCGCCCCAGGAAGCCTTTCTTCTTGAACAGCTTTGAGAGCACCGGCACCACTTCCGGGGAACCGATGGCGCCTAGGGCTTCCAGCACAGCCTGACGCAACTTCTCGGCTTCAGGACCGGAAAGCTGGCCATCTTGAAGCAGGTCCACCAGGGGCGATACCGCCTGGGGGTCTCTCAGCTCACCCAGCTGCGTCACGAGTTCGATCATCGTGTTCGGATCGGCGCTGCGCAGTGCTTCGATCAACAGCGGAACCGCTCGGCCCGCGTCAAGCCGGCCCAGGGCTTTGGCGGCCATCCGGCGCACCCTGGCGTCCTTGTGCGCGAGGGTCAGGGCCACGTCTTCGAAAGCCGAAACCTCGCCGATCTCCCCCAGCAGGGAAACCACATTGCGCACCAGGTACCACTCAGGGGCGGGCAGGGCTTCCCGCAAGGGCAGTTCCGCCTTGGAGCCGATGGCGCGCAGCGCGTCCAGAAGATTGTAGCGTTTGGTTCGATCTTCCTCCTGGCCCAAGCAATATACCAAATGGCGTGCGGCCGGCTGGCCCAGCAATTCCAGGAGGCGGTTCAGCTGAGAGGCCATGGGTCCCGCGAGTTTTTGGTGGATGAGCGGCAGGAGCGCGTTGACATTGCGCGCGCCAGCCATGCGCAGATACAGGTCGTGGAGGGCCTGGGAGATCTTGGCTCCACCCGCCTTGCTGGCGCTGGAAACCGCGAGGTCCAGGATGGACTCCACCTGGCGGCCGGCGTAGTCCAGCTCGGGCTTCAGAATGGCCTGGGAGACCAGGGCCTCGATGCCCTGGCACATCCAGCCCAGGGCCTCGGGATCCATTTCCAGGGTGATGTGCTTGGCCAGCAACTCCCTGAGCTTGAGATCGTAGCCCATGGGGATGCCCGGCTCGACGATGCACTCCGTGAGGTCCGCGAAGACTTGCGCGGCCTTGCGCCGCCGGAGGTCATCCGGTCCCCAGAGGGATTCTTCCAGCGCCTTCCAGAAGGTCTGGAAGGCGTCCATGCGGCCGCTGCGGATGGACTGGCGGCAGATGCTTCCGATCTGCGAGGGCTCCAGATCCAGGAGGCCCTGGTCCCGCACGGCCAGTTCCAGCTTGGTGTCCGTTCCCTGGCATTCCCAGCGGATGTCCGCATAGAGCGCCTCCAGGTCCAGGATGTCCCAGCCCTCAAATTGCAGCCGCCCCCTCAGGGCTTCGAGGCTCATATCCCGATCCTTGACGCAATGCAGCAAGGTGGCCACCAGCAAGGCCAGTTGGGCCCGGGCAGGGCGAAGGCGCTGCTCCACTTCGGCCACGGTCTGGGCCAATAATTCTGGCGCCAGGTAGTCCATGGCCCGCTGCAGGGCGTGCTCACCCGGCGGAAACACGGGCAGGCCCAAAAGGACGGCGCCCTGGCTGCTGGCCGGCAGGGACCAGAGGGCTTGCCGCAGTGCATCCCGGAGGACGATGGCATCTTCGCGATTCAGATCGAGAGCCTCGCTGGAACCCTTCAGGGCGGCGAGATCCGCGAAGCGCAGTTCAGACCTGCGCAACACGTCCAACTGGTCCACGGTCCAGGGGGCGGCGGCCATGGGCGGCAACCCTTGCGCGGCTTCCGCGATGGGTGTGAACAGCTGCACCAGGCGCTCATGCAACGCAGGCAGCGGGGCAGGTGGAGGTGTTTCCATCTCTGGTCCTGGATGCAAGGCCGAGAACATCGGGAGCGCCTCCTCCGCCTGGACCTCCGGCTCCGGCAGGGGGTCCCCTAGCAGGGCTCTCAGGGTGTCCCGGGCCGAGGTGATCTGGGAGGAGCGCGCCATGGGCATCCCCGAGGATTTCTGCGGCAGCGGAACGATATCAAACACCGAAGGATCCAGTTCCGGAGGCAGGGGCCGCGTCTTCAAGGAGGGCGGCGTCGGCAATTCCATCGGAACATTGGCCAGGGGCATCGTGACGAGGACAGGGGAAGGGGCCGGCTGGGTGATGGGTTCAGGCGCCTTGGGGCGCGCGGGTGGATCGGGCGGAGGCAGCTTCACCGGTTCCATCGGCACCGGCCGTCCCACCCCAGCCACGCCTGAAAGGGTGATGCCCTCGTTCAGCAGGATGTTCGGCATTTCCGATTCGAAAGTTGAGGGGCCGCCCAGCTCTACCAGACGCTGCGGCTTGAGTTGCAGGATGAAGAATAGGATGCGCAGTTCGTCCTCATCCAGTCCCCGCTCGAAGCTGATGCGGTGGATGCGGTGGTCAATCAAAGTCTGGGCCATGGATGCCACGGCCTGGGGAGGTCCGTCCATGAGCTGGCCATTGGCCAGCAATTGAAATCGGCCCCGGGACTGGAACACATCAATCTCAAGTGAGCCCGAGAAATCCAGTTGCTCCGAAAGAGCCTCGAACACGGCTTGAAGGGCCTGGGTGGCTTTCGGGTCGTCCGGCGGATACACCTGGAGGAACTTCAGCGTCCGCTGGAAGATCTCAAGCAAGGAAAGGTGGGCGCTCACGGGACGGGGCTCTGGAGTGGCTCGAGGTCAGAAGCCCGCATGGGCTCTCTCCACTCGTGGCTGAGTTGCTGGTAATGCGTTTGAAGAAAGGCCAGCCTGCGCTCCGCTTCGGCTTTCCCAGGCCCGGTGTTCATGCTGGCGACGATGCCTTCGCAGAGATCCAGCCAGGCTTCTCCGCGCACCAGGATGTCCTGGGTGGTGATGGGCTGGAAGGCGCCGCTGATGCAGCCGAAGTGGATGAGGCTCGCGGCGCCCAGCTTGCTCAGCTTGTCGCAGTCCCAGACGCAGGCGGTTTCGATGGGCGTCAGTTTTTTTGTCAACCGGAGACCCACATGATGCTCGATGGCATGGCGAACCGCGGCGATCTTTGCTTCCGGAAAGTCCGTGCCCTTGAGGATCCCAGGCACCGCAACGGATGCATCCATGGCGTGGGTGTCTTTGGTCAGGGGATCCTTCAGCTTCTTGCGGCAGTCATGCAACCATAGGGCGCATTCCACAACATCCAGATCCGCGTCCACCAAGGGACAAAGCCAGCGTCCCAGCTTCACCGCGGCGAGTGTGTGCTCGAAACGATAGTTGAAGATGGGTTTGGCTGCTCCCTGCACCTGATGGGCGATGCCCCAGAACCGGATGGAATCCGCGTCCGTGAAGGCGCGCAGGTCCTCCTCGCAGCGCGCGCGCCAGGGTCTGCGGACGGATTCCTTCAACTTTCTGCCTTTGGCTTGCGCCTTGGGGGGGATCATGCCTGGAATTCTCGCATATGGAGCCGCAGCGCTTGCAGGGAAAGACTGATTTCCTCAAACATAGGCCGGTCGCGCCAGGGCGCGCAGACTACTGAAAGCCTGGACATCAGGGGCTTCAATCCCACCGCCGGGGCGAGCCCCACCAGGCGCACGCCTTCCAGCGCCATGCGGGCCTCGATGGCCAGCACCTGCTCCAGGCCATCCACGGCCCTCACGAGCTTGCGCGCCGCGACGGGGCCCATGCTGACGTGATCTTCTTTCCCGGCGCTGGTGGGGATGCTGTCCACGCAGGCGGGATGGGCCAGGCCCTTGAGTTCCGACACAAGGGCCGCCGAGGTCACGTGGGCCATCATGAAGCCCGATTCCAGGCCGCCGTGCTCCGTGAGGAACGCCGGGAGATCGCTATAGGCCGGGTTCACCATGCGCTCCTGCCGCCGTTCGGAGATGCTGGCGAGATCCGCGCAGATGATGGCGAGGATGTCACATGCGAAAGCCGGGTACTGGCCATGGAAATTGCCGCCGGAGCGCGATTCCTGGGTGTCCGTGAAGATCATCGGATTATCCGTGGCGCTGTTCAGCTCGCGCTCCAGGATTTCGCCCGCGAAGCGCAGCGTGTCGCGGGCGACGCCATGGACCTGGGGAAGGCAGCGCAAGGAATAGGAATCCTGCACGCGATGGCAGTGGCGATGGCTGTCGGCGATTTCCGAGGTTTCCCCCAGGATGCGCCGCAGATTGGCGGCCACTTCGATCTGGCCGGGATGGGGACGCGCCGCATGGATGCGCGGATCAAAGGGCGCCCGCGATCCCCGCAGAGCCTCAAGCGATAGGGCGGCGATCTCATCCGCCAGCGCCGCGAGATTCCTCAACCTTTGCAGGGCGAGGCAACCCAGGGATGTGATGAGCTGGGTTCCGTTGATGAGCGCCAGCCCTTCCTTGGCTTGCAACTGGATGGGGTCCAGTCCGGCGGCTTTCATGGCTTCTCCGCCCGGAATTTGTTTTCCGTTCTTCCACGCGAGCCCTTCACCCACCAGCAGCAGGGCCATGTGCGCGAGCGGCGCGAGATCTCCGCTGGCGCCCACGCTGCCCTGGCTCGGAATGACGGGCAGCACGTTCTGGTTCAGGCAGGCGGCGAGCAGGTGGATGGGCTCGGGCCGGATGCCGCTGTGGGCCCGGAGAAGGCAATTGATGCGCGCGGCCATGAGCGCTCGGGTCTGGTCCAGGGGCAGCGGTTCGCCCACACCCGCCGCGTGGCTGCGGATGAGGTTGAGCTGGAGCTGCTGGAGTTGATCCGGCGCGATGACCACGGTTGCGAACTGCCCGAAGCCGGTGTTGATGCCGTAGACCGTGCGGCCTTCGGCCAGAATGCGGTCAATGACGGCGCGGTTTTCCGAAACCAGGCCGAGGGCGGCGGGATTCAGGGAAACCTCCTCTCCGGCTGCGATGCGGGCCAGTCCTTCGGCATTCAGATCCAGGCCATTCAGTTCAAGCATGTTTCAACCCGCTATGCACATGGCGAAGGGTCAGTGCCAGCGCCAGAGCCAGAGCTATGGTGGCGGTGGCGATGAAATAGGGCGAGGCATAGCCCCATTTCGCGAACGCGAAGGTGCCCACGCCAGGGCCGATGATCCGCCCCAAGCCTTGCATGGCCCCCATGGCGCCGAAAAGGCTGCCCTGTTCTTCGGGGGGCGTGAGCTGCGAGGCCAGCGCGCTGGTGGCGGTGCTGTTCATGCCGGATCCCCAGGACAGGGGAATCATCAGCAACAAGAAGGGCCACTTCCATGGCGAAGATGGCAGAAACGGCAAGGTACAGGCCATCAAAGCGAGTCCTGAAAGAATGGCCACCCGCTCGGGAATCCGTTTGCTCACCATGCGCACCAGGCCGCCCTGGTAGATCACGATGAGGATACCGATGAAAGCGAAGAGATAGCCCACTTCCCGCTGGCCGAATCCGAAGCGCGCGTGGGCCAGCAAGCTGAAGGTGCCTTCCATCATGGCGAATCCCGACATGGCCAGCAGCGCGATGAACAGCAGCTGGGGCATGCCCGGGCGTTTCAAGGCCACCACCAAGGCGTGCCCCCTGCTTTCCTGGGCCTTGGCCTTGGCGCGCAATTCCGGCGTGAGGGTTTCAGGTAGCCAGGCCAATACGAAAGTCGCCGCCAGAAAGGATAGACCCGCGGCCACGAAGAAAGGCAGATGCCAGCCATGCTGGATGAGCAGGGATTCACCGAACGTGGAACCCGCCAGAACGCCCGCCAAGGCCGGGCCGATGACGAAGCCTAGGCCGAAGGCCGCGCCGATCATGCCCAGCAGTTTGGACCGCTCCTCGGGCTTGGAGCCATCGGTCATGGCAGCCTGGGCCACGGCGATGTTGCCGCCGGTGATTCCATCCAGAACCCGCGCGGCCAGCACCCATTCAATCCGCATGGTGAGGGCCATCATCAAGTAACCAATGGCGGATCCCATCAGTGATATCCAGAGCACAGGCTTCCGTCCCACCTTGTCGGAAATGCGCCCCAGGATGGGCGTCGCGATGAATTGCATGATGGAGAAACTGATGAAGGCCATGCCGGCCCAGAAGGCGCCCACATCCCGCAGATGCATCCAGCCCGTGACGGCGTGCATCCAGGGAGCCTCGCCCTGGGAGGCGATGGAATCGGCGTAGAGCGGCAGGATGGGAATCACGATTCCGAACCCGAGCAGGTCTATGAAGACCGTCAAGAAGATGGCCATGCGGGCTTTTCGATCAGTCATGCGGATTCTCCAGCCCTCAAGGATAGCGGGCTGAGGCAGGAATCAGGAATGCGGATTGCTCGATTTCAGGGCGGCGGCCAGCGGGCCGTGGGCCACAAAACGATAGTCGAGAGTCAAGAGTCGAGAGTCGAGAGCCAAAAGCCAAAGTCCCAAGTCGAAAGCTTGGTTCCTCTGGAATAAGGGCCGAGGACTCCTGGCTTGAGCTTCGCGACTCAACTCTCAACTCTCAGCTCTCAACCCTCAACTTTTAACTCTTAACTCTCGACTCTGAACTCTCGACTAGGATCACGCCCACCTGAACCGCTTCACGGCCAGCCCGAAGCAGAGCACGGTCCAGACCATGACGAGCCCCAACCCCATGAGGTGGCTGGTCAGCGCCGCGCCATCGTTGTAGACCGCGCGAAGGGCTTTCAGGAAGGGTGAAAGAGGCAGGACGATGACCGCCTGCTGAAGCCATTTCGGCGCCGCGTCCAGCGTGAAGTAGACGCCGCTCAGGAACATCACCGGGAAGAACAGCAGGTTCGAGATCGCCGCGTAGGTTTCGCTGGTGTCCGCGAAGCTGGAAAGCGCGAAACCCATGGCCATGAAACAGGCCGTTCCGATCACCATCACAATGCTCAGCAGGACGTATGAGCCCTGGTTCTCGATGCCGAACACCAGACGCCCCACAATGAGCAGAAAAATGGTTTGGATCAGTGTGACCGTGAGGCGGTGCATGACCTGTCCCATCAGGAATATCCACTTGGGCAGGGGTGTCACCGCGAGCCTTCGGAACTTGCCTTTTTCACGGTAGCTCACGTTCACCATGCCCACGGCGAACAGCCCCATGCTCATCAGGTTCATGCCCAGCAATCCCGGCAACAGGAAGGCCGCGTAATTGGCGGACTTGGCATGGCCGGGGCTTTCCATGCTCACGGGAATGAGCTTGGGCATGGGCTGGCCCTGGAGCTGGGACTGGGAAATCAGGAAAGCCTGCTGCACCACTTGGGCCGTCATCTGGCCCTGGGCCGCGAGATAGCTGTTCACCTTCATGCGGAAGCCATCGCCGGTGGATTCAACCTGCACGGCGGTATTGCCTTTCGACCACCTGGTTTCGGCCTCGATGGGTGAAAGGGTGGTGAGAGTGGTGGGAAATTGCTCCAGCGTCTTTAGCAGAGCAGTGTCCTTTGGCGCCATTTGGACAGGCTGGACCCAGACGATGCTCAGCTTGGGGGCGTCGCCGCCACGGAACATCACGCCGAAACCCAGGAGCATCAAGATCGGAAAGGCGAAGGTCCAGAACATCGCCGCCCGGTCCCGGGCGTAGAGTTTCCATTCCATTGCGAATTGGCGCCATAACAACATGTTCACCACCAAGAAAAAAAGGAACCACGAAGACACAAAAAAATAATGGGTCACTCCCGCAAACTCCGCCCGGTCCTGTGCAGAAACACATCTTCGAGCGTGGCCCTGCGGACATGCACCTGCTGGTAGGGGACCTTCTCTGTTTCCGCGGCTTCCAGGAGCCTCGGCAGAAGCGATTTCGGGTCCGGGGTCGGGATCTCCCAGAGATCTCCGCGCACTTGGATGCCCGTGCCGAGCCTGGCTTCGAAAGCACTTTTCTCAGGAGCCTGGCCCTCGAAACTCAACTCCACCACGCTTGGGATGGCCAACTGCGAGATGAGCTCGGCAGGGGTTCCCTCCGTGAGCACTCTGCCGTGGTCCATGATCGCCAGGCGGTCGCAGAGGGCCTCGGCTTCGTCCATGTAGTGGGTGGTGAGGATCACTGTGCGCCCCTCGGATTTTATTTTCCGGACCACGGCCCACAGGCTTTGCCTGGCCTGGGGATCCAGGCCCGTGGTGGGTTCATCCAGGAACACCAGTTCCGGGTCGTTCACCAGCGCCATGGCCAGCGCCAGCCGCTGCATCTGGCCACCGCTCAGGGTGATGTGGAAGGCGTCGGCCTTGTCCGTGAGCTGAACCAGTTCCAGCAGTTCATCCGCTGTCCGGGCCTTGGGGTAGTAGCCGCCATAGAGCGTCAAGGCCTCGCGCGGCGTGATCTTGTTGAAGAGCGACGTGCTCTGCAGCTGGACGCCGATGCGGGAACGGATTTCCGATGCATTCTGTTTCCAGGTGAGGCCAAGGATTTCCATCTCGCCGGAATCCGGGTCCGTCAGTCCCTCGATCACCTCAAGCGTCGTGGTCTTCCCCGCGCCGTTGGGACCCAACAGGCCGAAAACCTCTCCACGCTTCACATCCAGGTCCACGCCCGCCACGGCCAGCACGTTGGGATACTGTTTTTTCAATCCGCGAATGCGGAGGGCCAGCTCGCTCATGAATGCCTCTTGGATTCCATGATGCCAGCGCGGGGAGCATCGGACGCATTCGCATCGGCGAACAGGCCATTCCAGCCGGTGGGCGGAAGGAGAGGACTTACTTCATCAGCAGCACTTGGCAGGCCAGCCACAGGGGCAACCCCACGCCACCGGCGGCGATAAGGGGAAATTCAAAAGTCAGGAGTATCGGCAGCCATTGTTTTGGACGGCGATGCCGAAGGAAGATCACGCTGACGGCGAAGATGAACAGCACCGGTATTTCAAGGGCGATGAAGGGCAGCAGCAGCGGGTGCATGGGTGCTCCAGACGCCATCAAGATGGGGCCGCGCGCCATCCTGCGCCAGTCTCTTGGCCCCTTGGGTGGTTAAAGGGTCCAGATGCCCCAGGATGGGTGCTCCAGCCGCAGCGCACCAGCGGCATGATCGCGTCTTGCCTCGGTCTCGTACCGGGCCGCCCAGCATGAACCTGAACCGCAAAGCAAGGGCTCGCCGCCGCTTTCCAGGAGGTCCTGCCGGACCTCCGCGAGCAGGGGGCAGACAAAAATGGCGGCGCCGGTGAGATCGTTCCGCCACGGAGGGGCTTCGCCGATGGCGAGGGTTGGCAGGTCCTGAGGCAATGGATACCCCACAGCCGGAAGCGCTCCGTAGACCGATGGCGTTCCCACATGAAGGCCTGGGTGGACCAACAGGATGGGTTCCAGAGGAACGGCTCTGAGCGGGAAGACGCGCTCACCCCGGCCCAGTCCCAGCACAGTGCCTCCCAGGATGAACAGGGGCACGTCGGACCCAAGCCTGGCCGCCAGGTGCAGCAGCCGCGTCTGTGGAATGCCCAGGCCGAACATCCTGTCGCCGAGTTTTAGCGCCGCGGCCGCATCACTGCTGCCACCGCCCAGTCCGCCGCCCTGTGGGATCCGTTTTTCGAGGCGCAGCGCAGCGGGGAGGGGTTTCTGCGCTTCCTGCTCCAGCAGGCGCCAGGCCTGGATCACCAGATTGGATTCATCCACCGAGAGTCCCTCGGCGGTGGATCCTGAAAGAAAAAGGCTCAAGCTCCCCGCAGGTTCGCCATGCAGCGTGTCGGCCAATTCATCCACGCCCTCCAGCACGGTGGTCACCAATTCCAGTTCATGAAAGCCGTCCGCCCGGCGTCCCAGGATGCCAAGGTAGCGGTTGAGTTTGGCTGGCGCTTGGAGGCTCAAAGACATGGCTCCACCATAACCCAAGCCGATTTTCGATTGACGATTGACGATTGGCGATTGGCGATTTTCCACGATTGAAAATCGAAAAATCAAGCTCCCGCGCTCCGCTCCGCCTCCTCCAGCAGCGGCTTCCATTCCCGAAGCAGCAAAGGATTTATTTTCATCGCCGCCTCGAATTCTTTCTTGGCATTTCTGCCGTCTTCGCGTCGCGATTCCATTCCTCTTTGGCCTCGGGCGCGGCTTGTCAAAAGGGCTCCGCGCAGCGCCCTCGCTTCAGCCTGGCGGGGGTTCACCTTCAGGGACTGGTCCACGGATTCCAGACCCTTCTGGAGGGAGCCTGCATCCGCTCGCGTGGGTGATGTGGACATGGCCCAGGCCAGGGCCAGCCTGGCCCGGAGGTTCAAATTGACCGTGGTCTTGGCGCTATGCGCCTCCGCTTTCTGGAGGAAGGATTCTGCCAAGGGGAGCGATTTCGAAGCGGCACCTGGCTCCAGGCGCGCGTGGAGCAGCTCGATGCGCGCTTTCCGCTCCCAGAGGGAGGGCGACGTGGCATCCCGTTTCAAGGCAGTGTTCAGCGCCTCCCGTGCTTCCGCCAGAGCCGATGCGAAGGGCTGTTTTCGTTCGGCCAGGATCTCCGCCTTGAGGTGAAGGATGTCCGCGAAGGTGGCCACGATTTCGGCATAGTCCCGGTTGATCTCCCTGGAGCGTCTGGATGCCTGCTCGGCGGCCTCCAGGACCTTCCAGGGATTCTGTCCCGTTTCCCGCAGGTAGGTGGCTTTCAGCAGCAAGCCTTCGGCCTGATGGACCATGGCCTGGGGCATGGCGGGATTGCCCTTCAACGCCGCCGCGAAATGCTGGAGCGCCAACTCCAGGTCGGGCCGCGGATCTTCACCGTGATCGTGGTGATAGCTGGCCAGGAGGTTCCGGACCGTCCCCCGCTCGTCCCAGGCATCCGCCAGGTTGGGATTCAATTCCACGGCCTTCGCCAGGCTCGCCTCGGCTTGTTCCAAGGTTTTCCGGGAATCTTCCCCGCGATCATTCTGCATGCCCGCCATGAGGCTGAGGGCGTTGGCGATGTTGTTGTAGGCCTGGAGGAAGTCCGGGTCCAGTTCGATGGCTTTGCGGAAGGCCGCCACGCTCAGCTCCAGTTCAGGCCGGGGGTCCGTGCCCTTCCTGAAGCAGCCTTCGGCCCGGATGCCATGCACCACGCCGAGGTTGCGGTAGATGACCGAGCTGCCGGGGTCCACGGCCTTCCCGCGTTGCAGGGCCTCCTCGGCTTTCTGAAGCGCGGGTTCCCCGTCGGCGCCATGGTTGGTTTCCTGCTGGGAAAGATACCAGTAGGCCGTGGACAGGACTTCAAAGTTCCGGATGTCCTTGGGGTCCCGGCGGATGGCTGCTTCTCCGGCGGCGATGGAGGCCCTCAGCTCGTCCCGGCCATCGCGCCCGGAATTGGCCAGATCGCTGGCCCGCTGCCAATGGAACCGGGCCTCCACCGCATAGGTTTCCGCACGTTCCGGATCGGCTCTCCTGGCCTCTTTCAGGGCATCCATCCCTTGGCTGAAAGGAGCGTCCGTGGGCTTGCCCTGCATCACGTTGGCCGTCACTTCCACCAGGAGGGACTTGGCCTGGCCCAGGAAGAGGGCATCATCGCTGCGCGCGATGAGCTGCGCCCGTTCATAGGCGTCTACGGATTTCCTCACGGCCTCCACCGCTGCGCCGTATTCGCCCCCCTCGGCCAGGGAACTGGCCTCGGCCCACCAGATCTGTCCCTCCAGGGCGATGGCTTCGTAGAACCAGGGGATCTGCCCGGAAGCTTCTCCAGCTTTGGCCAGGGCTTCGCCAAATCGTTCTTCCTGCAGGGCGATGAGGCCTTCGGTGTAGGCTCCGAATCCTGATTGGCTTCGGCTAATCTGGAGGTAGCGCAGGGCAGGTTCCTGCAACTCCTTCGCGAGAGCTTTTTTGCGCTTGTCCCGTTGGATGGGATCGGAGATCTTCCGGGCTTCGGCCAGGGACTGTTGATAGATGCCTGCGAGGACCTGTCCCAGGGCGCTGGCGGTCTCAGGGGAGCGCTGGCCAGAATTCCAGGCTCGCTCCAGATCTTTTCGGGCCTCGGGCAGATTCCCCAAAGCCAGGTGTCCCCGCCCCAGCGCCGTGCTGCCTGGGCCCTGGGCCAGGGTCCCCAGCTGGCCCATGCGCATCGTGATGGATTCCATCCGTTCCACCACCATGGCTTTTTCTGCCTTCAAGTCGTGCATGGGAAGCAGGTGCCCATAGCGCAGGATGGCATCTATCTGCTCGGCGTCCTGGCCGAAGCGCTGGGCCAGATCGGCCTGTTCACGGGCCCTGAGGGCCGTCCGGAGGCCCCATGCTCCGAGGAGCAGCGCCAGCAGGATGGAACCCGTGATGAGGGCGCTGGCCACCGGATACTTCCTGATGCGCCGCTGGAGCCGCTGGAGAGGGCCGATCTGCCGGGCCTTGATGGGTTCGCCATCCAGGAATCGCCCAAGATCATCCGCCAGGGCCTGGGCGGAGTCGTAGCGCTTGCCCGGGTCCTTCTCCAGGCACTTCAACGTGATGCTTTCGAGATCCGCCGGAAGGCCTGGAATCAGCTGGCGCAGGGGTTTGGGATCCTCGCTCAGGATCGCCACGAGCACGTCCATGGAGGACTTGGCTTCGAAGGGCCGCTTGCCCGTGAGGATTTCGTACAGCGTCGCGCCCAGGGAATAGACATCGCTGCGGCGGTCCACGGCACTCTGGTCCCCCCGGGCCTGTTCCGGGGCCATGTAGGCGGGCGTGCCCACGATCATGCCCGTCTGGGTGACCCCGCTCGTTTCCTGCACCCGCGCCAAGCCGAAATCCATGACATAGGGTTGGAGATGGCCGTCGGCGCAGCGTTCCACCATGATGTTGGCGGGCTTGATGTCGCGATGGAGCAGCCCCAGGCGATGGGCGGCGTGCAGGCCCTCCGCCACCTCCCGCAGCAGATGCGCCTTTTCCTCGAGCCCCAGCTTCCTGTAGCAATCCGAAAGAGCTTCGCCGGCGATGTATTGGAGCGCGATGTAGGGTTGATTGCGCCATTCCCCGACATCGTAGATGCGGCAGACGGCCTTGTGCTCCACCCGAGCCTGGGCCTGGGCCTCCACCGCGAAGCGCCGCGGGGCGGATCCAGAACCGGCCGCGACGAATTTCAACGCCACCAGACGGCCGAGTTTCCGGTCCAGAGCCTTGTAGACGCGGCCCATGCCGCCTTGGGCGATGAAGTCCCGCACCTCGTACTTGTCCCATCCACTGAAGGATGCTTCCAGGGCCGCGATATCGGAATCCTCGGTGGGTTCCGCCTGGGTGGGCCGCTGGGACGGGTCCTCCACCTCGCGCTCAGCTTCTTCCCGAAGCTGATCCAGCTCGGCTTGGGTGATGCGGCCGGACTGCAGCAGGAAATCCAGGTTGACGCTGCCGAGATCCAGCTCTTCGGCGGAGAGCAAACCCCTGGCCTGGGCCTTGCGCAGCAGGAGGAATTCGCGGGGATCTTGGTTCATGGCCCTGGATGGGTTTCACCCATCATGCCACCAGGGACCTGCCTAGGGCAGTCCGGGAAAGCGGAACCATCGTGGTTGAAGCGGATGGGGAGACCCTTGAAGCTTGGCCACGCCTGGCGTAAAATCATCAGGTCCGAGGAGCGCTGCGAGGCACCTGTCCCAGGCTCGGATGCAAGTGATCAACGGCGCTCGCCTCACAACCCTGCCGGGAAGTGTGGATGGTGAGCCACTTTGATTGCCGATTTTCGATTGCCGATTGTGGATTGGTATTCTCCACCGCCGGCTCATTTCCAATCGCAAATCGCAAATCGAAAATCGAAAATATGGATGGACCAGCGCCAGAATTGGAATTTAACAAACCTTGAGGAGGCATCGCATGTCTTTAGGAACCCAACAGGACTTCCACGTCCAGGATCTGACCCTGGCCCCCTGGGGCCGCCGCGAGATCGCCATCGCCGAAAGCGAGATGCCGGCGCTCATGGCCATCCGCGAGGAATTCGCCGCGACGCAGCCGCTGAAGGGCGCGCGCATCGCGGGTTCGCTGCACATGACCATCCAGACCGCCGTGCTCATCGAGACGCTCAAAGCCCTCGGTGCACAGGTGCGCTGGGCCTCCTGCAACATCTTCAGCACCCAGGACCACGCCGCGGCGGCCATCGCCGAGAGCGGCACGCCGGTGTTCGCGTTCAAGGGCGAAAGCCTGGAAGCCTACTGGGAATTCACCCACCGCATCTTCGACTTCGCCGAAGGCGCGCCCAACATGATCCTGGATGACGGCGGCGATGCCACGCTGTTGATCCACCTGGGCGCCAGGGCCGAGAAGGACATCAGCGTCCTCGACCATCCCGACAGCGAAGAAGCCCGCGTGCTCTTCGCCTCCATCAAGAAGCGCATCGCCGCCCAGCCCGGCTGGTATGCCCAGCAGCTGGCCGCCATCAAGGGCGTGACCGAAGAGACCACGACGGGTGTGCATCGGCTCTACGAGATGGCCAAGAAGGGCGAGCTGAAATTCCCCGCCATCAACGTGAACGACAGCGTCACCAAGAGCAAGTTCGACAACCTGTACGGCTGCCGCGAATCCCTGGTGGACGGCATCAAGCGCGCCACGGATGTGATGATCGCCGGCAAGGTCGCGGTGGTCTGCGGCTACGGCGATGTGGGCAAGGGTTGCGCCCAGGCCCTCAGCGCCCTCCGGGCCCAGGTCTGGGTGACTGAAATTGATCCCATCTGCGGCCTGCAGGCCGCCATGGAAGGCTACCGCGTGGTTTCAATGGACTATGCCGCGGACAAGGCCGACATCTTCGTCACCGCCACGGGCAACTACCACGTCATCGCCCACGGCCACATGCTCCGCATGAAGGACCAGGCCATCGTCTGCAACATCGGGCATTTCGATAGCGAGATCGAAGTGGCCGCGCTCGAGCAATACACCTGGGAAGAGATCAAGCCCCAGGTGGACCACATTATCTTTCCCGACGGCAAGCGCATCATCCTGCTGGCCAAGGGGCGCCTGGTGAACCTGGGCTGCGGCACCGGCCACCCGAGCTACGTCATGTCCTCCTCCTTCGCCAACCAGACCCTGGCGCAGATCGAGCTATGGACCAAGCGCGACAGCGGCCAATACCCCATCGGCGTCTACACGCTGCCCAAGCGCCTGGACGAACACGTGGCGCGCCTGCAACTGCGCAAGATCAACGCGCAGCTCACCGAGCTGAGCGACGACCAGGCCAAGTACATCGGCGTGAGCAAGGCGGGACCGTACAAGAGTGATAGCTACCGGTACTGAAACGGGGAAGGGTGCGTGTCAGCTGGAGGTATTGATAGAGCTATGAGCCATGAGCTTTGAGCCTCCAGCCTGGCACGGCTCTGTGTTTTGATCTCCCGGACATTGCACTCCTGGTGGTTGGTGTGGCCTAACGTTGGAGTTCAGTAACCGCTCGAGACGGTCTGTTTCAATGACAGATTAGCTCCCGAGCAGTCCATTGAGATCGATTGGCAATTTGGCTTGAACAAACTCCTGAGCCAACTTTGCCTTCCAGGCGCCAGCCGTGTCCATTTCGATATAAAGGACTCCCTGGTAGTCGGATGGGAGTTCTACGCCACCTTTGTGCAGCGCACAGACACGAACTCTGCTGAGCCTGCCCATGAAATAGCCGAGTTCCATGATGACATTTTGTCGTGCCCGTGGGTTTAGGTTTTCTTGATTGGCCGCGGTAGCCCCGACGTCGTCTGGAGTAAGAAGAACCACAGCGAATGCAATGTCGCCAGAGTACGTTTCAAACTTTTCGATAACTGTTCGCCCAGAGCTTGCCTGCTCGTGAAGGATGATGGGTTGCAATCCAAGCTTTTCTAGAAAGCGGGCAGTGGTTTCCTTTGCTTCATTGTCGTGCCCATGCACCACAAAAACCTTTCTTGAGTCGATTGCAGGTGTTGGGCCTACTGCAGGTGCCGTCTGCTGGGCGACAGATTGAGACGACCTTGCCTTGGAATCCGATTCTGCTTCTGCTTCAGCTAAAAGGCCCTCCAAATGGCCGAGTCGTAGAGCGTGTGTTTCCCAAACGGAGTCAGTATCTAGGCTAAGAAAGCGATTCTTTTCATCCGAACCGAGGGCCGTGTCCAAGAAGGCGCCAACCTTTAAGCTCCACATTTGAAGGTTGTGCGAGTCGTCGCCTTTTGTTCCCTCTTCTACAAATTTTACAACCCGATCAGCGACGGCCTTCTCCACTGTTCCTCCTAGGTTGCCTAACGAACAAAGCTAACGGGCCCCGCCGAGAGCCGAATGTTTACTGCATGGCAGCAGCATCGCACGGTCGGGTCCGGATTTAACGAGAGGTTTGGTGTCACCGCGACTCCTTGCGACGAGCCATGAAATCGATGAGTTCTTTGACGGCCAAATCGGCAGCGGCATCAGAGTCGAGTTCGGCGGCTCGTATACGACGAACATCTACACCTTCATAGGTGAGCGGCATCAATCTTTTATCTGCCTCTGCAGGAAGCTCCCTATGAAATGTATCCCCGTCCACTTCGACGACGAAGGTTAACCCCTTATAAACAACAACGAAATCAGGCTCAAGGCGATTGTATGCTTTGCCAATCCGGATGAATACTGGAAGCGGTGCCACAGCGAGTTTGGCTCTAGTCAAGGCGTTGAATAATGTAATTTCGGCTTTTGACCGGAACAACAAGCCCTGATGCTGTTTCGAAGCGATGTTGTCACTACGCACGCGACCTTGATTAGTGACACCCTCGCCCTTAATAAAGCGAACCGCGTCATCACGCCAGCCGACTTGTGCCTCGGCCACGAGTGGGGCGATAACAACGGTGCTAAAACCTTCGCCAGGTAGGGACGCGAAGAACGGTGCGACTACACCCGCTATCGATTCTTGAGTGAACTTACGATCATCTTCGTTCATTGCGTAGTACAGCGGGACTGGAAGCTCGATGAACAGACGCCAGTAGTCCACCCCAAAATCGGATTCCCACAGCTCCATATGGCATTTGCCCTCTACGAGTACCGCGATAGCTCGGGCATCTCCCTGCAACTTGAGTGCTTCAACCGCTGATGCGAGAAGATTTTCGAGTTGGAAAGGCTGAGAATTAAATGACATAGCGCAACCTATGGAATTCGTGACGCCTAACTTTGAATTCGACGACCAATAACCAGAATTCAAGCAATGAAACTCAGTTTGCCTTCATGAATTTCTCGTCCGTGCCCATCAACACCCAGTCCCGGCCCTGCTTCTGGTAGGTGGCGTGGCGGTCTTTTAGGTCGCCGATCTTCACGCCGGGATGCAGGGCTTCGAAGAGGGGGAACTGGGGGGTGGGCCTCACCAGGCGCACCTGGTAGGTGACCACGGAGCTGTTGCCTGAGGGAACCATCCGCGTGGCCCTCACGAAATCGGCTTCGGCGGCCTTCACCTGGAATCCGCCTGAAGGCGCGGCCATGGCGGTTTTCGGCGCGTTGGGATTCAGCTGGTAGGTGAACTCCTCGCGCTTGCCCTGGTCGTTGCGCTGGATGGTGAACCAGCCGGTCTTGGCCAGGTTGTCGTGGAGCAGCAGCAGCTTTTTGTGAGCTTCGCCGCCTTTTTCCGCGGACACCTTGGCGGGCACGGGCACCATGACTATCACGGGGTAGTCTGCTTTGATATCGCGCTCTGCCTCGCGCTTTTGCAGCTTGGAAGAACCGCAGGCAAGCACGAGGAGTACGGCGGGGACGATCAGGAGGCGTCGCATGGGATCTCCGGTGGGTGTTTCAAGATACTGCCACAGCTGGGCGGCCCATGACGCGGGAAGAGAAAATGAAACCGCGAATGACGCGAATTTTCGCGAATAAAAAACCGGTTTAATCATGAAGTCAGTAAGGCTAGCGCGATCCCTCTGCCATCGCCCACAGCCCACCACCTACCGTCGTCACAGCCTACAGTCCTCTTCAGCGCACCGGCTGCGGCGTGGGCAACGGTGGGAAGGCCTTTTCCTTCACGGAGTCCAGGATCTCGCCATCCTTCACCAGGATGTCGGCGGCCATGGCGGCGCCGCCGGGCTCGAAATCGGTGCCCAGGCAGCAGAGATAGTAGTGGTCGAACTTGGTGTTGAATTTCTGGCTCAGTCGGCCTCTGCGGTCCGTGACGTCCTCGATGGGAGCGCCCACGAAGGCCCGGTAGGGGAAGGGATGGCCCCAGGGCGTGAGGGGTGGCGATTCCAGGTATTCAGGCACCAGATCCATCAGGTTGCCAGGGTATTCCCCTTTTTGGGTCTTGTAGCGCGTGAGGGCATCCATGATCCGCTTGAGGGTGACCCTGACTTCCTGTTGCCGCTGAGCGATGTCCTTTTTCTGGAGAGCGTCTATCTGGTAGATATCCTTCCTCGCCTTCGTGGCGGCTTCGGAATCCGGGAACTGCTTGACGATTTCCGCCATCATCTGGCGGGCCGCGTCGCCTTGGCCGGCCTGGTTCTTCTGGATCGCATCCTCGTAAAGCTGGGCCGGCAGCCGCGGATCCTGGCTGCTGCCGCAACCCGGAACCAACGGCAAGATCAGGGGCAGGATAAAGAGGAATTTTCGGGACATGTCGCCTCCAGCATACGGCGCGCCAAGCCTGGTGGCAATGAACCAGGAGTTTGCGATCGCAAGACTCCGGCTGATTTCAGGCTACGGGCTTCAGGCTTCGGGCTTCGGGCTTCGGGTTCGCATCAGCATCATCACAATCCAATGCGACGCGCCGCTTTTCCTGAAGCCTGTAGCCTGAGGCCTGAAGCCAATTTAATCCTATCCAATTGGGGGGTCCGGGATGAAGGTAGGATGGGATCAGGAGGCATGATGCAGGATCATCCGTGGCTGGTGGGAATCGTCGGGGGCTCCGGCAGCGGCAAGACCTCCGTGGCCAATGAGCTGGTGCGCCGCATCCGCAAAGGCCGAGGCAGCTCGGGAAGCGGGCCGGGAATCGGGACGCTGCTGCTGGACATGGATGCCTATTACGCGCCCCTGGACGTGGTGAAGGCCCGCTTCGGCAAGAACCCCATCAACTGGGACCACCCCCACGCCTTCGACCTGGACCTGATGGCCAAGCACCTCGAGGCGCTGCATCGCAACGAGCCCATCCGGAAGCCCATCTACGACTTCTCCATCAGCGACCGCACGGGCTTCGGCCCCCCGCTTCCCGCCCAGCCCGTAGTGATCCTGGAAGGCCTGCTGCTGTTCGCGCTCCCGGAGTTGCGGGAGCAGCTGGACGTGAAAATCTTCGTGGACACCGATGCCGACATCCGCATCCTGCGCCGCATCCGCAGGGACACCCAGGAACGGGGCCGGACCCTGGAGAGCGTGATGGAACAGTACGAGCAGAGCGTGCGGCCCATGCACCTGGAATTCGTGGAGCCCAGCAAGCGGTGGGCGGATCTCATCGTGCCCACGGGAGTGGAGAACCGGCGGGCGCTGGAGATGATCACCCATCACATCCTGGGACGCATGGAGCCGGTGGCGGAGAAGGGCTGACATGCGCCTCCTGGCCCAGCATTCCGAGGATTTTGATCCGGGCGAGCCCTGGCTCGAGGGGGACGTGAGCACCCGGCGGGACTCCCACCTGTTCACCCAGATGGTGGCGCGGCGCACCTCCCCGCACACGGGAAGGGAACACTCCTTCTACCGCTTGGAGGGCCCGGATTGGGTGAACGTCATCGCCTTCACGAAGGAGCTGGACCTGCTCGTGGTGGAGCAGTACCGGCATGGCATCAATGAAGCGACGCTCGAGATTCCGGGAGGGTGTTGCGATCCTGGCGAAACTCCACCGGAATCCGCCAAACGTGAGCTGCTTGAGGAATCAGGTTTCACATCGGATTCCTGGATTTCGCTGGGAAGCTGCACGCCCAATCCGGCCACGCAAACCAACCGGGCCCACAGCTTTCTGGCGTTGGACTGCGAAGCCACGGCGGGCCTGCGTCTGGATGCCGCAGAGGAACTGCAGCTCTGGGCCTGCGCCTGGAAGGAATGGGAGGAGTGCCTCCGAAGCGGCAGGATCCATCACGCGCTGGTGCTGACCGCCTTCCTGAAATTGAGCTACTGGGATGGATGGCCGGAGTTGCGCGCGCGGCTGGGGGGGTGAATCAATCTTTTTTTCGTTGGGCCTTCAAGGTCATGTCGGATTCAATTTTGTTTCGAGCAAGTGGATTTCTTGGGAGTTGCCAGGGTGCAGGCTTGGTCTAAAGTTCTTCCTCTGGGGAAATCCAAAAACATGATTTATTTGGGTGGAATTTAACATGTCCTCGATCCCCTGCATCCCCTTCATCCCTGTTGAAAAAGCTTTTTCAACAGGGATGAAGGGGATGAAGGGGGTGTTGGGGAGGGCGCTAAGCGCCACCTATCATAAACGCCCGGTATCACCACGCGTGCTAACCCCGCCCGCGGCCGTGCATAGCTCCAAAGTTTGGGAGCGCGAGTCGTCTTGCATCCACTCGGCGCACACCACCTCGGGTTTGGTCCTGATTGTGGCCGAGCCGAGCCCAGCGATTCCTTCTGAGTAGCGTAGGTAACCAAGTCAATTCTTTGTTTCGAGGTCTCCATGAATCCCGATTTCCTGAACCATCTCCGCAGCGAGACCGCGAAGCTTCGCGAAGCGGGACTCTTCAAAAGTGAGCGGGTGATCACCTCGGCCCAAAGCGCGCGCATCACGGCCAATGGCCGGCCCGTGATGAATCTCTGCGCGAACAATTACCTGGGCCTTTCCAATCATCCCGCGCTCATCGCGGCCAGCAAGATAGCGCTGGATTCCCGAGGTTTCGGCATGTCCTCGGTGCGCTTCATCTGCGGTACCCAGGACATCCACAAGGAACTGGAAGCCAGGCTCAGCGCCTTTCTCGGCATGGAGGACACCCAACTCTATTCAAGCTGCTTCGACGCCAACGGCGGCGTGTTCGAAGCCCTCTTGGGCGAGGAGGACGCCCTCATCAGCGACGCGCTCAACCACGCCTCCATCATTGACGGCATCCGCCTATCCAAAGCGCAGCGCTACCGCTATGCGAACTCCGACATGGCGGATCTCGAAGCGAAATTGAAGGAAGCCAACGGCGCCCGCTTCAAGTTGGTGGTCACCGATGGCGTGTTTTCCATGGATGGATACATCGCCAAGCTCCCGGCCATCTGCGATCTCGCGGAGAAACATGGCGCCATGGTGATGGTGGACGACAGCCATGCGGTGGGCTTCATGGGCGAGGAGGGCCGCGGCACCCACGAGCACTGCGGCGTCATGGGCCGCGTGGACATCCTCAGCGGCACGCTGGGCAAGGCCCTGGGCGGCGCCAGCGGCGGCTACATCTCCTCGAAGAAAGAGATCATCGAATGGCTGCGCCAGAAGGCGCGTCCCTATCTCTTCTCCAATTCCCTGGCCCCAGCCATCACGGCCGCGAGCATCGCGGCGCTGGAACGCTGGAACGACGGAGATGATCTGCGGCAG
>JAJYMZ010000077.1 GCA_021786615.1 Acidobacteriota bacterium | reverse complement strand
GCAGTCTGTGGTCGCGGATCTCGAGCAGGAGCGCTTTCACCGCCGCCGAGGCCTTGGGCCCGGCGCCGGGCATGCCCAGGTCTATGCTGTGGATGCCCATTTTCGATAGCCGGTGCAGCAAGTCCCGCTTGGCGGGAATTTCCGGATCCCGCACCGAAGGGCTTTGCAATCCATCCCGCAGGGTCTCGTCGAGCAGGAGGGGAATGCGGCCATTCAGGAAAGCCGGTGAATCATTCGCACGATTCCAGTCGTGGATGAGGGTTGGCCAATTCATGGACCCAGCTTATCGAGTTTCCGCGGTTCGGCGATCCAGGCGACGAGTACCGAGATGAAGTAGAGTCCCAAGAGCACGACGCTGAAAAACACCGTGGTGAGGATCACGTCTCCGGGCGTGAAAAACGCGCTGAAGATCAGGATCAGCATGGTGGCATGGCGCCAGTATTTGATCATCTTTCGGGCCGTGACAATGCGGAAGCGCGCCAGGAAATAGAACAGCACCGGCAGCTCGAACATGATGCCCGTGATGAGCACCGTGCTGATGAACAGGTCCAGATAGTCGGCCACGTGAAGATTGGCCCGCAGGCCCGCCTGGGCCGCTTCCTGGAAAAGGATGTCGCCCAGGAACTTGAAGGCCTGGTAGTAGGCGAACACCGCGCCGCCGATGAAACACCCGCTGGTCGCCACCACGAAGGGAATGGCCAGGCGCTTCTCGCGGTCATAAAGGCCCGGGCGGATGAAGGCCCACAACTGGTAGAAAAGGAAAGGGGCCGCCAAGAAGGCCGCTGCCCACAGGGAAAGCCGCATCAGCGAGATGAAGGGCTCAGTCAGATCCGTGAAGGCGAAGGGGGAATTCGCACCGGTCAATCCGGAGACCGGCCGGTGCAACTGCCTGGCCATGGCATCCAGGAAGGGCTGTTGCGCCCATTCCAGCAACTTGAAACGAAGCGGCGGGATGCCGTGATAGCCGAAGGGGAAGCCATAGGTGACGGCGAAGGCCAGGACCACGATGATGAGCGAACGCACGATCCGCATCCGCAATTCCTGCAGATGCTCCCAGAAACTCATGTGGTTGGGCTGTGGGTCGGGTGCGGCCACTGAGATGGGTTATTTCTTCTCAGTGTTGGATGTGACATCTTCCTTCACTGCGTCGGTCAGCTCTTTGCTGGCCTTCTTGAACTCCTGGATGCCTTTGCCGAGGCTCTTGCCCAGCTCAGGAAGGCGTGAGGGGCCGAAGAAGATCAGCAACGCGAGGCCGATGAGGAGCATTTCCGTGAGACCGAGATTGCCCATGCGAGCCTCCAAGTGAATTTAGATGTTCCAGCCCAGGGTTAGTTTAAGCGATCAGTTCTGACAACGATAGACCGTCAGGCAGGGGGATTTCCATGAGCAGCAGGGCCTGGCCGTGGGTCTTGCCCTGGGCGTCGGTCTTGACGCTCTCGCTACCCCCGCCGCCGAGGGAATCGTGGAGGAGGAAGTTCAGCGCCCTCAGATTGGGCACCTCGTAGCGCTCCACCTCGCCAAAGCAGATCTGGCTGAAATGGCGCTTCACCCTTTCCACCGTCACTGCCTCATGGATCACTCGATAACCTGCATCCGTGTAGGCGATGAGGCCCACGTTGGAACCGTCCCCTTTGTCGCCAGAGCGGGCGTGGGCGATTTGCCCGAGCTTGATCATGGTCACTAGACACTTCTCCTGCCAATGGAATGATAGACCCACCCGGCGGCTTTCATGGCCTCGGGGCGGAAGAGGTTGCGGCCGTCGAACATGACCTTGGCCTTGAGCTTTTTGGCCGCGGCCTCCAAGTCGGCAACTTTGTACTGGGGCCATTCCGTGGCGATGAGCAGGGCATCGGCGCCCTCGCAGCAGGCCAGAGGATCGCTCGCGTAGGTGACCCGGTCGCCGAGCTTGGCCTTCACGGCGGGCATGGCTTCGTAATCGTGGACGGAAATGGTCGCGCCCAGGGCCAGAAGGCTGTCAATCAATTCCAGGCTCATGGATTCCCGGATGTCGTCCGTGTGCGCCTTGAAGGCCAGTCCCCACAGCGCGAAGTGGCGTCCTGCCAGGGGCGCGGGCGCGCCGCCCACCACGTCGTAGTGCTTGCGCACCTTAGACGCCAGCGCCTGCTTCTGGTGACGGTTGGCTTCCACGGTGGCGGAGAGGGCCATCAGGGGATGGCCGTGTTCCCGGCCCGTCTTGAGCAAAGCTTGCAGATCCTTGGGGAAACAGGAGCCGCCGAACCCAGGGCCCGGATTGAGGAAGGCCGGGCCGATGCGATGGTCCGCGCCGATGGCGACTTTTACGTGATCCACATCGGCGCCGATGGATTCGCATAGGCCGGCGATTTCATTGATGAAGCTGATGCGCAGGGCCAGCATGGCGTTGGCGGCGTACTTGGTGAGTTCCGCGGAGGCGGGGTCCATGCGGAACCACTTTCCACCTGAAGCTTGCAGGAAGGGTGCGTAGAGCGCCTTCATCACATCTTCGGCGAAGTCGCTGTCGCACCCCACCACCACGCGATCGGGCTTCAGGAAATCCTGGATGGCGCTGCCTTCCCGCAGGAATTCAGGATTGCTAATCACTTCGAAGGCGCGATCGGTTCCGGTCCCCGCGATGACGCTCGATACGCGGGCCGCGGTGCCCACGGGCACGGTGCTCTTGTCCACGATGATGAGAGGATCGGCATCTTTCGGGCGCAGATTCAAGGCCTTCCCGATCTGCTCCGCCACCTGCAGGACGAATCGCAAGTCCGCACTGCCGTCTTCGCTTTGGGGCGTGCCCACGCAAATGAAAGCCGCGTGGGCGTCCGCGATGCCATCCTTTAATTCAGAGCTGAAGGTCAGATTCCCCGCGCCCAGGTGGCGCTTAAAGATCTCATCCAATCCAGGCTCGAAAATCGGGACCTCACCTTTCTGGAGGCGCTGGATTTTTGAGCTGTCCACGTCCACGCCCAGCACGGAATTTCCGGCTTCCGCGAAGCAGGCGGCCGCCACGAGGCCCACATATCCCGATCCAATGACAAGTACGCGCATTCAAAAAGTGTAACCGGAGCCATCGGCAGCCTGCTCTTGCTAAGATGAATGCATATCAGGAGTTCGCATGTTCCCAATGGGCCTCATGGAAGGCAGTGGCATCAATTTGTGGGAAGTTGTGCTCCACGGCGGCCCCGTGGCCAAGATGGTGCTGCTGCTCCTCGTAATGTTCTCGGTGATTTCCTGGGTGATCATCATCATGAAGGGCCTGCTCATCTCGCGCAGCCGCCGGGCCACCGATTCCTTCCGCGCGGCCTTCCGGCGCACCAACGATTGGCGCGAGCTGAAACAGCAGGCGGGATTCTTCACCATGAGTCCCCTGCTGGGCCTCTTCAACGCAGGCTACACCGAAGTGACCTACCAGCTGAGAACTCCCGCGGCCGGCGGCAAAGCCTACATCCGCAGCATGGAAGCGGTGGAACGGAGCCTCACCCGCGCCTCGGTGGTGGAGATGGGCCGCATGGAACGCCACCTCGGCATTCTGGCCACCATCGCCGCCGTGAGCCCCTTCGTGGGATTGCTGGGGACGGTGTGGGGAATCATCTACGCGTTCCAGGGCATCGGCGCCACGGGCAACGCCAACTTGGCCACGGTGGCGCCGGGCATTTCCGAAGCCCTGGTGGCCACCGCCATCGGCCTCTTCGCGGCCATCCCGGCCCTCATGGCCTTCAATTTTTTTCAAGGCCAGCTCAAACAATGGCAGACGGAATTGGATGATTTCTCGCTTGAATTCATCAGCTTGTCCGAGCGGAATTTCACATGAGCCCTTGCCTGCCTCTTTCCCTGGATTGGGAGGACTGGTTCCAGCTCTGCTGCGCGCCCTTTGACGATCCGGATGCCCTGGATCATTTTGAGGATCGCTTGGAGCGGGCCACGGAGCTGGCGCTTGAGCTTTGCGGGGAACTGGGCGCCCAGGGCACCTGGTTCTGTCTCGCCGAC
>JAJYMZ010000037.1:1643-4002 GCA_021786615.1 Acidobacteriota bacterium | reverse complement strand
GCATCGGAACATCATGCCAAATCAAAAGCCTCTGTGAAATGGCTGAAAGCCAATGTACGAGAGACTTCTCGGCCAGTTACACCTTATGATTTACCCACACGACTTCCCGAAGACCCGATAATTTAAATCACGGGCAATCATGAGGATGCATTCCACCTCTGTTAAGGATGCCTCCGCCATGTTGAGAAAGTGGGCGTAGTCTTTGCTAGTGCGCTGCTTCGACCCTTCGGCGATGTTGCAAGGGATGGAAACTGCGGCGCGCTGCAGTTGTGATACCAAGTAGCCTTCGATAGTAAAGAAATGAATTCACCGCCAAGACGCCAAGAGCGCCAGGAAAGCCGTCAGGTGCCAGCTTCGCGGATGAATTCAGGCGGTCCGGCGGTGGACTCGCGCTCCGTGTGATCCACGCCGGACCGCCTGAATTCGCGGGCTTCCAGCCCGTAGGCGCTACGCGCCCCGTGAAGCGATTGCGGGTTCCCGTGAAGGCTGATGGAGCTTGGTTTATTTTCTTGGCGCCCTTGGCGTCTTGGCGGTGAATCTGTCTTTTTGAATGCAACTGCGTATGATGCAAGTCCGAAGCGTTCATCGGTGGGGAATTTCGATGCAGTGATCGCATAGACCTTCAGGACCAGCGCCTGGGCACGCTGCCACACCTTCAGTTCAGTAAATCGCTGCACAGCATCCTTTCGCCTTCAACTCCAACCTCTCAACTCTTTGACTTTTCAACTTTTCAACTTTTCAACTTTTCAACTCTTCAACTCTTCAACTTTTTTCAACTCCTCACCCCTTGTCCCGCGTCGCAAAATACACCGGCACGCCCGAGGCCACGATCAGCAATCCCGGCCACGGGACCCCGTCCGCGATTGAGCGTAGCGAAGAGCGGGAGGACAGGACTTGATGTCCTGTCCGATATGGGGGTGGTCAGGTGGCCGTTTGTGCAGGCGTACAATTATCGCCTGGATAGAAAGAAGATGGGTATGCCACTGGCCACGATCAGCAATCCCGGCCACGTGAACGCGGGCTTGTAGATCAGCAGCGCGACCATGATGGCGATGGCGCCGATGAGGTAGAGCACGGGCAATAGCGGATAGGCGAAGACCTTCACGGGGCGCTGGAGGCCCGGCTCTTTGATCCGTAGGATGATGACGCCCAGCACCGTGAGTACGTAAAAAAGCAGGGCCGCGAAGATCACGTAATCCAGCAACTGGCCGTAGGTTCCCGAGAGGGTCAACAGGCTGGCCCACACCGCCTGGATGGCCAGGCTGAAGGCCGGCACGCCACTCTTGTTGAGGCTTCCAGCCTTCTTCAGGAAGACGCCGTCCTGCGCCATGGTGTTGTAGACCCGCGCGCCGCTGAGCACAAGGCCGTTGGTGCAGCCGAACATGGACCAGAGGATCGCGCCCGCCATGATGCCTTCGCCTGCGGGGCCCAGGATGGCCTTCAAGGCGGCGCTGCCCACGCGGTCGTTGGGGGCCATGGCGATGCCTTCAGGACCGAGCACCTTGAGGTAGATCACGTTGGCCAGCAGGTAGAGGCCGCATACCACCGAAGTGCCCACCAGCAGCGAAACGGGAATGGTGCGCTTGGGCTCTTTCACCTCGCCCGCGATGAAGGTGATGGAGTTCCAGGCGTCGGCGCTGAACAGCGAGCCCGTCTGCACCACCAGCAGGGCCACGAGGAAGGGCAGGGCGGTGGCGCCGCTGGCCAGCGGGACCGGCGCCGAGCTGGCGGCCACCACGGGCTTCAACACCAGTCCGAGGATGATGAGCGCCGCCAGGCTGCCGATCTTGGCGACGGTGAAGAGGTTCTGGATGCGCGCGCCCAGCTTCACGCCGTAGGCGTTCACGAAACTCAGCAGCAGGATGATGATGATGCCCGAGAGCCGCGCGCTGGTGAGGCCCACATTGTAGGGGCCCACCACAATGGTCTCGGTGATTTTCCATGGACCCGCCGCCAGATGGGGGCCGATCCAGGCTGTGTCATTGACGAAAGGCAGAAAGGTGCCCAGGTACTTGCCGAAACCCACGGCCACCGCGGCGATGGTGCCGCACTCGATGACCGCGAAAAAGGTCCAGCCATAGAGAAACCCCGTCATGGGCCCATAGATCTCCCGCAGGTAGGTGTACTGGCCGCCCGCTTCGGGGAACATGCCCGCCAGCTCGCCGTAGCTCAGGGCGCCGAAGACCGTCAGCACGCCCGTGAGCACCCAGGCCCACACCAGGAAGGAGCCCGTTCCGCCGGTGCGGATCATGTCGCCGGCGACGATGAAAACACCGCTGCCGATCATGGAGCCCGCCACCAGCATGGTGGCGTCGAAAAGGCCGATGGAGCGGCGGAAGCCGGATGCAGCAGACATGGA
>JAJYMZ010000037.1:0-1633 GCA_021786615.1 Acidobacteriota bacterium | reverse complement strand
CCGAGATCAGGTGGTGAGGGTTGAGGTGTTGAGGTGTTGAGGGTTGAGCGAGAAATGAATTTAACATCCCGGGCTGGCGCTCAGCGCCTACTTCGTCTGTGGCCCAGCCTTTCCAATTCCTGCACTTTGCCGCCGCCAAAAATAGACCGGGACCCCCAGCAACACGAGCGCCAGCCCAGGCCCCGGGGCCCCGTCCGCGATTGAGCGGAGCGAAGAGCGGGAGGACAGGACTAGATGTCCTGTCCGATATGGGGGTGGTCAGGTGGCCGTTGATCGGGCTGGGGCTTATGGTGGGAGCGCAAGAAATAGACCGGGACCCCCAGCAACACGAGCGCCAGCCCAGGCCACGTGAATGCGGGCTTGTAGCGCAGCAGGAAGACCAGGATGCTGCCCGCGCCCAGGATGTAGATCAGCGGCACCACGGGGTAGCCCCACGTCTTGTAAGGCCGCTCCATATCTGGCTTTTTGATCCTTAGCACCAACATTCCGGTGATGGCCGCCACGAGGAAAAGCAGCGAGGCGAAGGTGCTGTATTCCACCAATTGTCCGAAGGTCCCGGTAAGGGTCAGGAGGCAGGCCCAAGCCGCCTGCGACCAGAGGGACCAGGCGGGGACGCCGTGGCGGTTGAGGCTTCCGGCGCCTTTGGCGAAGAGCCCGTCCTCCCCCATGGCCTGGTAGACCCGGGCCGTGGTGAAGGAGGCGCCGTTCACGTACCCGAACATGGAGATCATGATGGCGCCCGCCATGAGCGAGCCGCCCACGGGCCCGAAGATCGCGCCCAGGGCCGCGGCGCCCACACGGTCTTCGGCGGCGGTGGCGATGCCCGTGGGCCCTAGCACGCGCAGGTACGCGAAGTTCGCCAGCAGATAAAGGGTGACGACGAGGATGGGTCCCGCCAGCAGCGCCAGGGGCAGGGTGCGTTTGGGATTCCTGATCTCGGAGCCCACATTGCCGATATAGTGCCAGCCATCGCAGGAGAAGAAGCTGCCCACCTGCGCCACCACCAGGGCCGCCAGCAGCGTGATGGGCGCCACGCTGAGGGGCGGGACATAGGGGCCGCTCACAGGCAAGACCTTGGGGGCCATGGTCAATCCGAACAGGATGAGCGCGGCCATGGCCCCCAGCTTGGCAATGGTGAAAAGATTCTGCGTCCAGGCGCCGAGCTTCACGCCATAGGTGTTCACCAGAGTGATCAATATGATCACGGCGATGCCCACCGCCCGCGCCGAGGTCAGGCCGAAGGCGTAGGGGCCCAGCGCGATCTCCTGGGTGATCTGCCAGCCCTTGAGATTCCAGGGCCCCAGCAGCCAGCGGGCATCGCTCACCGCCGGGAAGAAGGTCCCCATGTAGCGGCCACTGCCCACGGCCACGGCGGCGATGGAGCCGCATTCGATCACCAGGAAGCAGGCCCAGCCATAGAGGAAGCCAGCCATGGGGCCGTAGCTTTCTTTCAGGTAGACATACATCCCGCCGGCCTTCGGCATCATCCCGGTGAGTTCGCCGTAGCTTAGCGTCGCGCACAGCGTCAGCGTCCCCGTGATGCACCAAGTGAGCAACAGCAATGGCGCCGTGTGGACCTGCCGCACGATATCGGCGCTCACGATGAAGATGCCTGAACCGATCATGGAGCCGG
>JAJYMZ010000036.1 GCA_021786615.1 Acidobacteriota bacterium | reverse complement strand
GTCCCACCCCATGGGCGGCTACAACCCCATGCGGGCGAAAAGGCCGTCAGCGGCTACGGCTGGAGGTCGTCGTGGGTGGGCCACCAAGCTGGGATTTACCGAATGACCATGACTTTGACACCCGGAATAGAGATCTCCTTCCACTTCTGATCGGCAGTCACGGCGACCATCCCGGATTGGAGCGCGGTGATCAGGCAGCAGCGGTCCCCTAGGGATAGCCCCATCTCGAACCCAATGCCCGAGAAGGTGCTGTCAGCGGCAAACTCAGGGGAGAATGGGACGACTTCCATCTCCAAGGCGTTCAAGTCCGCGACGACCTGGACCGGGTCAGCCCCCACCCGCACCAGGCGGAAGACGACCTCCTGATAGTTGGCGGCGGCGATGAAGCACCGTTCTGAATCCAAGAGAACCCGGACCTTCTCATGCCCGGCCTCCTTGAACAGGAGGGCGAGGACCGCACTGGCGTCCATCAGGTAGTTCGGATGGCTCATTCAGCGATCTCCCGTTCGAACTCCTGGCGGCGAGCCTCAAGCAGTTCGTCCACCATGGACACACCCGGAACCTTGTACTTCGCCATCCGCTTCTGGACCTCTTGGATCTTCACCCGGAGGGGTGTGACCGTCAGATATCCACCAGGTTGTACCTCGATGACGACTCGTTCGCCATCCGCTATCCTTAGCGTGGACCGTACTTTAGCAGGAAGTACCAGTCTTCCCCCCTTGGTGACTATGGTAGCTACTCCAGACATAGGTCAACCTCCATATGCCAAGTATATGGATCAAACATTATTTTGTCCATCTACAGCCGAGACCGCGAGGCCTGCCTTGCCGATCCGCGTGAAGCGGGGAAGGCGCGCCGCCAATGAACCCCCAAGCGAAACCAGGTCCGTGACCGTCCGCTTTCCCCTGGCTGCCGCGTGCCAGCTTGAAGCCGCCGCCAAGCGCAGCAGAGCCAGTCTACTCTCTGGATTTGGAGCCTTTATGGCGTCGTTCTGAGGGTGAATAGGGAATTCAAACGCCCCATTTTGATGGTACGGGAGGAGGGACCCCGTGATTGGAGCCAGGGACGGGGTTGAAAAGGAGGGCGGCAACGGGCAGGTGAGGTGTTCCAAGGTGTTGGCATGGGTGCATTCCAGCTTCTGGGTACGCCCAATGCTTGTCCAGGTCCAGAGAAAGACAGAGCCTCTCGCGATGCAGGCGGTTGTGGGCCGAGACGCGCACCTGCGCATCGAGCACAAATCCCAGTGCCTTCCCTGCCCTTTCCTGCTGCGACGGCACAAAGGGACGCCCGTCCTGCAAGCGCACGGGCTTGGCGCCCGCATGGCGGAAGACCACCGTGCCCCCGCCGGAATGGGCAACTTTCGGGCAAGAGCTTTGTCATCCCAAACACGTCGAGCAGCGGGCGCCCGCCTGAAGCCGCTCGATGACTTCGGGCACGAGGCTCAGGTCTGCGATCTCCACCAGTTCAGCATCCGGCGCGTGACCAGGCCTTGGCTTGCCTTTACGGTTCACCCAGAGGGCCGTCCAGCCGGCGTTCAGGGCGCCTTCCACGTCGTCGCTCCAGCTGTCGCCCACCATGGCCAACTCGCCGGGAAAGAGCCCCAGTTTTTTTTGAACGGCTTCAAAAGCGCCGAGTTCGGGTTTGAGGAAGCCCAATTCTGCGCTGATGCCTTTGACGCGGAAATGCGCGGAGAGTCCCAAGGAATCCAGCAGCCCCAGGGAGAAACTCTGGGTGTTGGAGAGCATGGCCACTCGGGCCAGGGACCTTGTGCGAGCCAAGATCTCCAGGATCTCTGGGTAGAGCCTCACCTCCTCTTCGGAGCGCTTGAAGATCGTGATCAGGCCCTCTTTCTGTTCAGGCGAGAAATGCAGCTCCTTGTCCCAGGCCGCGATGAAGGCTTCCGCATCCGCGTAGGGGCGAGTCATGCCATCACGCTGCATGTCCGGCAACTTTTCAAATTGCTGGGGAGTCAATAGATCTCCCAACAGCTGGAAGGGATTCTCGCCGGGGCTGTACACCAGCGTGTTCCAGAGATCGAATACCACCGCGCGGATCATGGAGGTCGCACCCTGCGCTATTGATTCGTGTTCTTGGTGGAGTGGATCGGCACGTCAAACCCGATGCCCAGGGCCTCCAGCTTCGCGGTGCCATCCAGCTTCCAGGCCGCAGCCTTGTGACGCTGCACCACGTCCATGATCGGGCGCCAGGCCGCCTGGATGTCCTGATAAGTCAAGGCTAGCTCCAGGGGCACCGATACCCTGCCCTTGGCCGGCACGTCGAAGCCCCCGGGCAGGCCCACATCGCCGATAGTGCTGATCTGGTCCGCGGAATGAAGGCTCAATTTGCAGTCCAGGCCCCGGGCGTGAAGCCGCAGATCCGAATCATTGCCGACCTCGATGTCAAAGCGGAACCGGATGCGGGATTGATTCAGCGGGAAGGCCAACTCGACTTTGGGTTCCACCCGCTCCAGGGAGAAATGCAGCCGACGGGCCGCCGCGCGGTAGGTCTCCACAGGATCCACGATGCCGCAGCCGCACATCAGGAACAGGCAGGCGAGTGTCAACCCACAGCGCATCAAGCCCCCCGGTAGACCACGCAATTGTCCGTGGTCTCGAAGACTTCGATCTGCGCCAGGCCTGGAAGCTCCGGCTTCAGCTGCTCCCAGATCCACACACTGATGTTCTCGGCGGTGGAAAGCGGAATCAGGTCATTGAGAAAACGATGATCCAGCTTGTTGATGACCCGCTCGTCCACGATCTTGGAGAGATCGTCAAAATCAATGATCATGCCGGTCTCGGCATTCACCTCACCTTCGATGGACACGAACAGCTTATAGCTGTGCCCATGCAGATTGCGGCATTTTCCCGGGTGGTTGTAGATGAAATGGGCGGATTCGAACCAGTATTCTTTGCGGAGGATCATGGTTGCCTTTGCCTTCCCGTGGTCAAGTTCAGATGTGCACCCAGTTGGACTCGATCCAACGACCTGCTGACTAAAAGGCCCATGGGTGAACCAATCTTACGCCCATCACAGCAATACAAACCATGCTGGGGGCATCAGAACATCCCCAGGGCCATGATCTGCTTCGAAACGGGCCCGCCTGCCCAAGCGCGGCCCGCGCAAGCGCCGTCTTCTCCTTGACCCACGCCAGTGACGGGTGTATCCAAGAGCAAGAACCCCCACATGCCAATCACTATAAAAGGAGTGTGTATGTCTCGCATTGTTCGTTGCGGTCTCATCCAGTGCCAGCTTGCGGCTTCCAGCGAACTGCCCCTCGCAGAAATCAAGAAAGCCATGATCGGCAGAAATGTCGAGTTCATCGAACAGGCGGCGCAGAAGGGTGTGCAGGTCCTTTGCATGCAGGAACTGTTCTACGGCCCCTATTTCTGCGCCGAGCAGGATATCAAGTGGTATGCGATGGTCGAAAAGGTCCCTGACGGCCCCACGATCAAACTAATGCAGCAGATCGCCAAGAAACACTCAATGGTCCTGGTCGTGCCGGTTTACGAAGAAGAGATCACGGGGATGTATTACAACACAGCAGCAGTGATAGACGCGGATGGCACATTTCTCGGGAAGTACCGCAAACACCACATCCCACAGGTAGGACCGGGGTTCTGGGAAAAATTCTATTTCAAGCCGGGGAACACCGGATACCCAGTCTTCAAGACCAAATACGCGGACATCGGCGTTTACATCTGCTACGACCGCCACTTCCCGGAAGGGGCCCGCGCCCTCGGTCTGCATGGCGCCGAGATCGTATTCAATCCGTCGGCAACGGTCGCTGGCCTTTCTGAATATTTGTGGGAGCTGGAACAACCGGCGCATGCGGTTGCCAATGGCTATTTCGTGGGTGCGATCAATCGGGTCGGAACTGAAGCTCCGTGGAACATCGGTGAATTCTACGGGAAGAGCTACTTCTGCGACCCGCGCGGCCAAATCATCGCGCAGGCCAGCCGCGACAAGAGCGAGTTGGTGGTCGCCGACCTTGACCTGAACCTGATCCAGGAAGTGCGCCAGGTGTGGCAATTCTTCCGTGATCGCCGGCCGGATTCTTATCAAGCTCTCGTTGAATAGCCGGCTCACGGCAGTTGGAAAGGCGCGGGAAAGCCCATTTCAAGCACGAAATCCCATCAAAGGCGAAGGATCGCATGAGCACTGGTTTGACCACGCAGGAAATCACTGAACTCACCGCCCGCTACACCTTCGGCACGTGGAGGTTCCAGAAGGACTGGAAGCCGCTGCATATCGTGGACGCCGACGGCTGCTGGTTCACGGACGGCGCGGGGAAAAAATATCTCGATTTCTCCTCGCAACTCATGTGCGTCCACCTGGGATTCAAGAACCAGGCGGTCATTCAGGCCATCGTGGATCAGGCCCGTTCACTTCCGTACATTGCCCCCGGTTTTGCAACTGATGTCCGCGTCGAACTCAGCAAGTTGTTGCTGGAGGTCCTGCCAAAAGGCCTCGAGAAATTCTTTTTCACCACATCAGGCACCGAAGCGAACGAAGCCGCGTTCAAGATCGCGCGCATGTACACCGGCAAAACAAAAATCATTTCGCGATACCGTTCCTATCACGGGTCGACCATGGGAGCGATAGCCGCGACCGGTGACATGCGCCGTTGGGCGATGGAGCCGGCCGGAAAGATCCCCGGCGTCATCTTTGCCCCTGAAGTGCACTGCTACAAGTGTCCGCTCAATCATCAGTATCCCGAGTGCGGCATCGCCTGCGCTGAATACATCGGGCACATGATCGAAAACGAGGGAGATGTGGCCGCCGTTCTCGTGGAACCGGTTGTGGGGACAAACGGGATTCTCATCCCGCCGAATGAATACCTCCCCCGGCTCCGTGAGATCTGCGACAAACACGACGTTCTGCTCATTGCGGACGAAGTGATGTCGGGGTGGGGCCGTACGGGAAAGTGGTTCGCGGTGGATCACTGGGACGTGAAGCCGGATATTCTCGTCACCGCCAAGGGGATCACATCGGCTTACATGCCGTTGGGCCTCTGCGCCACGAGCGCCAAGATCGCCTCGTATTTCGACGATCACTACTTCTCGCACGGGCATACCTACGAAGCCCACCCCATGACGCTGGCTCCCGCGGTCGCGGCCATCAACGAATTCAAGCGCCTGAACCTCATCGGCCGGTCGCGCGATATGGGGAATTATCTTGGCGAGAAGCTTCTTCAGCTCAAAGCCAGGCATCCATCGGTCGGCGATGTGCGGGGATTGGGATTGTTCTGGGCCGTGGACCTGGTCCGTGATCAGAAAACCAAGCAGCCATTCAATACGAAAGCCGACAAGATCTCCGGCGTACCAACGCTGGTTGAGAAAATTGCGGCTCAAATGATGAATAATGGCGTTTTCATCCAGGCCTGGATCAGCCATTTCATCATCGCGCCAGCGTTGATCATATCTCAGGAAGAAATAGATCTGGGCGTCAAGGCGCTGGACGAAGCGCTATCCATCGCGGATGCGGAACTGGCGAATCATTGACCGCAAACATCGAAAGGGTGCCGAGGACATGAAAAATATCGTCCCGAAACGAGCCTCAAAAGAATACGAGCAGGCATTTGCGGAACTGAAACAGCCCCTATCAAATGCGGCGGCTCTCGCCGACGCGAACCGATGTCTCTATTGTTCTGACGCTCCGTGCATCAAGGCCTGCCCGACCCACATTGACATTCCAACCTTCATCAAGAAAATCGCGACCGGGAATCTTAAAGGCTCTGCCAAGACGATTCTCCAATCCAACTGGATCGCCCTCACGTGCGCCAAGGCCTGTCCAGTCGCGATGTTATGCGAGGGCAGTTGTGTTTACATCGCTCGCGGTGAAAATCCGATTCAGATCGGGCGGCTCCAGCGATATGCCATGGATGATTATTTTGCCAAAGGAATGCTGCCGCTGTTCACGGCGGCGGAACCGAACGGCAAGTCTATCGGCATCATTGGCGGGGGTCCGGCGGGACTCGCCTGTGCGGACGAGCTCGCGCTCCTCGGGTACGATGTGACGATCTATGAAGCGAAGGCGAAGGCCGGAGGACTCGACACCTGGGGCATCGCCCCTTACAAAATGAAACAGCAGGACAGTCTGCTGGAAGTGGCATTGTCGAAAAGCCTAGGTGTGAAGATCCGGACGGGGGAGTGCGTTGGCGAGACCGTTTCAATACAATTTCTCATGGACCAGCATGCTGCGATATTCATCGGGGTTGGACTGGCGGCTGCTTCGAAGTTGAACATTCCCGGAGAAACGCTCGCCGGTGTCTATGATGCGCTTGCTTTCATCGAAAAGGTCACTCCCCGGCAATGGCGTTCGGTAGATGTCGGGAAGCGGGTCGCGGTCATCGGCGGCGGCAATACGGCGATAGACGCAGCTACGGAAGCGAAACGGCTTGGAGCGGAAGAAGTATTCATGATCTACCGGCGCGGCAAATCCGAGATGCCGGCGTACCTGTTCGAGCAGGAGCTTGCGAAAAGCGACGGTGTCCAGTTCCATTTCCAGATCATGCCGGCGCGGATCATTGGCAAGAAGCACGTGGAAGCAGTCGAGTGCATGCGAACGAAACCAGGGGAACCTGATGCGGATGGGCGCCGCCACCCGGCGCCGATTCCGGGTTCAGAATTCCGCATACCCGTCGACATGGTGATCAAATCGGTCGGCCAGAATGTCGAAGGAACGTTTTTCAGCCAGATCCCGGATCTCATGATCGATGATGGAATGGTTGTGGTCAATCACGATACGTTGCAGACATCCAACCCTATGTTCTTCGCCGGCGGTGACTGCATTAACGGCGGTAAGGAAGTTGTCAATGCCGCGCATGACGGGAAAAAGGCCGCACATGGCATCGATCAATGGATTCGGTCAACTAGGCAGGAGTGATATGGCGGACCTAAGAACCGACTGCGCGGGGATCAAATCTCCGAACCCATTCTGGCTCGCATCCGCGCCGCCGACTAATTCGGCGTATCAGGTTTGCAAAGCTTTCGAGGCCGGGTGGGGTGGGGCCGTCTGGAAAACCATCGGCGAACCCGTGATGAATGTTTGCAACCGCTACGGTTCCGTGGACTACGGCGGGCAAAAGATCGCCGGGCTGAATAACATCGAGCTCATCAGCGACCGCCCGATTGAGGTCAATCTGCGCGAGATGGCTGAAACAAAACGGTTGTGGCCCGATCGTGCGGTGGTCGCCTCGCTGATGGTCGAACCCAAACGCGAGGCATGGCACGACATCGTAAAACGGGCGATCGACACCGGATGCGACGGCCTCGAGCTGAATTATGGCTGCCCGCACGGCATGAGCGAGCGGGGCATGGGCGCGGCGATAGGACAGGTTCCCGAATACTGTTCCATGATCACCGGATGGGTCACGGAAGTTTCGACGATCCCGGTTCTCGTCAAACTCACGCCGAACATAACCGACATTCGTTACCCGGGGCGCGCGGCGAAGAAGGGGGGAGCGGCTGGGATCTCCCTCATCAATACCATCAACACACTGATGGGCGTCGACCTCGATACGCTCGAGCTGCAACCGTCGGTCGCCGGCAAAGGAGGGCATGGCGGCTACGCCGGTCCAGCCGTGAAGCCGATCGCGCTCAATATGCTTTCACAAGTGGCGATGGATCCGGAGATCGGGTTGCCGATCTCGGGCATGGGGGGGATTTCCACTTGGCGCGACGCCGCGGAGTTCATTCTGCTCGGCGCCTCAAGCGTGCAGGTCTGCACGGCGGCCATGCATTACGGGTTCCGGATCATCAACGACCTGACCGAAGGATTGTCCAACTGGATGGATGAGAAAGGGTTCCAGACGCTCGGCGAGGTCCGCGGCAAATCCTTGCATCGCATCTCCGATTTCGGGAATTTCAACCTTCTGTTCAAAGCCGTGGCGCGCATTGATGAATCGGCATGCATCCGCTGCAACCTGTGTCACGTCGCCTGCGACGACGCGGCCCATCAATGCATTGACCTGCAGCCCAGGGAGGTCCAGAGGAACGGACATGCCGAAACGATCGGCCAGCCCGTTGTGCGGGAGGAGGATTGCGTCGGGTGCCGGCTCTGCTACATCGTCTGTCCCGTTGAGAATTGCATCTCGATGATCCAGCTGGATGACGGGAAGGAATCCGTCACCTGGAACGAACTCCTGAAGCAGCTTCCGCAGCCCGTCACATGGGAGGCGCTGCGTGCGTTTCAGAAGAAGCACGGAATCGAGATCCACTGACCCGCGAAAAGGAGCACGCCATGTCACTTCTCATCACCAATGGACGCATCGTCACAGCCGACGAGGACTTTGCCGGTGATGTGTTCATCGAAAACGAAACCATTTCCATGATCGGGAGACACCTCAGCCTCAAGGCGGATCGCGTCATTGATGCTTCGGGCATGCTTGTGCTGCCCGGGGGGATTGATCCGCATGTGCATCTCGACATGCCTTTCATGGGGACATATTCTAGCGATGACTATGCCACCGGCACCGCCGCCGCGTTGCACGGCGGTACGACGATGGTGATAGATTTCGTCATCCAGACGCAGGGGAAATCGCTGCGCGACGCGCTCGTGGAATGGCAGGGCCGGTCGAACGGGAAGGCTTGTTGCGATTATTCGTTCCATATGGCCGTGACCGATTTCAACGAGAACACCAAGGCCGAGATCGCCTCGATGGTGAATGATGAAGGGATCACCTCGTTCAAGACCTTCATGGCCTACAAAGGGTCGTTGATGATTGATGATCGCCAGATGGCCGGGCTGATGGAGGAGGTGAAGCGCCATGGCGGCATGGTGAGCGTTCACGCCACCAACGGGGACTTGATTGATTTTCTCGTCACGAAACACCGGGCCGAGGGGAAACTCGCGCCTCTCTACCATTACTTGTCGCAGCCGGAGATCACGGAATCGGAAGCGTCAGGGCGCTTTGTGGACATGGCATGGCAAACCGGTGTTCCCTCGTACATCGTCCACCTGACCTGCGAGGGAGCGCTGAATCAAATCAGGCGGGCGGCGCAACGCAACCAGAAAGTGTTCGCGGAGACGTGCACGCAATATCTGCTGCTCGATGCCTCGCTCTACGGAGAGGATTTCGAGGGCGCCAAATGGGTCATGAGCCCACCGTTGCGTGAGAAGAAGGATCAGAAGGCGCTTTGGGGTGGGCTTGACCAGGGCAGCATCCAGGTGGTCGCGACGGACCACTGCCCATTTACGTGGGATCAGAAACAGAAGGGGAAGGATGATTTCTCCAAGATTCCGAACGGACATCCCGGCATCGAGAATCGAATGGAACTGCTCTTCTCCGAAGGAGTCAACACGGGAATAATCTCCGTGAACAAGTTCGTCGAAGTGACATCAACGAACGCCGCGAAAATCTTTGGCATGTTCCCGAAGAAAGGGTGCGTCGCCGTGGGATCGGACGCCGACCTCGTCATCTTCGACCCGAACGAGGAACACACCATGTCCGCCAAGTCCCATCACATGAACGTCGACTATTCAGCCTATGAAGGATGGAAGACCAAAGGGAAAACGAAGACCGTGCTGATGCGCGGCACGGTGGCCGTCGAGGATGGCGAACTCAAAGTAAAGCCCGGACACGGAGCCTACGTGAAGCGGAATAAAGTGAACGGGATCATCTGAGCGCCCTGCCAGGGCAAGACAACGTAACCTTCACCGACCAGTGCCCGATCCCACCGCCGGGATCGCCGCGTGCACGAACAAGAGCAGGGAGGCCCGGATCACCATGAATACGTTCATCTCAGCCGAGCCGGTGGAAACCGATCTGTCTTCGTTCGGCCCCAGCCAACTTCTCAACGACGACATCGCCCCCACCACCCTTGCCCAGCGCACGTGGTCCACCTATAACTTCGCCGCGCTCTGGATCTCGATGGCGGCATGCATTCCTACGTATATGCTGGCGTCATCCCTGATCTCTGAAGGCATGAACTGGTACCAGGCGGTGTTGACCGTGTTTCTCGGGAACGTCATCGTGCTCATTCCCATGGTGCTGAACGCGCACGCCGGCACGAAATACGGGATCCCGTTTCCCGTGTACTGCCGGGCATCCTTCGGCGTGCACGGCGCGAACATTCCCGCGATGCTGCGCGCGTTCGTCGCCTGCGGCTGGTTCGGCATCCAGACGTGGATCGGGGGCTGGGCGATCTACAAGATCCTGACGATCCATTTCCCGTCATGGGACTCCTTGCCGGTCTGGATCGGCGGCATCAACTTTGCGCAGTTCGCCTGCTTCATGTTCTTCTGGTGCGTCAATATGTTCGTCATCTACAAGGGAATCGAATCCATCCGCTTTCTGCTGAACATCAAGGCGCCGCTGCTCATCATCCTTGGGCTTACCCTGCTCGCCTGGGCCTATAAGCAAGCGGGAGGATTCGGCCCGATGCTCTCACAACCGTCAGCGTTTGTCCGCGGCGGCCCGAAGGACGGCCAATTTCTTGCTGTCTTCTTTCCGTCGTTGACAGGCATGATCGGGTTCTGGGCGACGTTGTCCCTAAATATTCCTGATTTCACGCGCTACGCACGAACGCAACTCGATCAAATGCTCGGCCAGGCCGTCGGCCTTCCGGCGACGATGGCGCTCTACTCCTTCATTGGCGTTGCGGTGACCTCGGCAACGGTCATCATCTATGGCGGGCGCCCAATCTGGGATCCGGTCGTCCTGATCACGCGCTTTCATAATCCGGCCGTCCTGGCTGTTTCCTTGTTTGCATTGTGCCTTGCCACGCTCGCGACCAATCTGGCCGCCAACGTCGTCAGCCCGGCGAACGATTTCTCGAATCTTTGGCCCTCGAAGATCTCCTTCAGGATCGGCGGTTTGATCACCGGCATCATCGGGATCCTGATCCAGCCGTGGAAATTGGTCGCCGATCCAAGCGGCTACGTCTTCACCTGGCTAGTCGGATATTCAGCGCTCCTCGGACCGATCGGCGGAATACTGATCTGCGATTACTTCACGATCCGCCGGATGAAATTGCATGCCGCGGACCTGTACATTCCGAACGGCCGTTACACCTACCGGAATGGTTTTAACCCGGCCGCGGTGGTTGCGCTGGTGCTGGGCGTCCTGCCGTGCGTTCCCGGATTCCTGGGAACCATCAAGGTTGTCGATCCCAAAACGGTTGGCCACTTCTTCATGTCGGTCTACAACTATGCATGGTTTACCGGTTTCGGCGTGGCGTATGCGGTCTATTGGGGGATGATGCGGACCTGGGTCAACTCATCCAGTTCTTCTTCGCTTCAGGATTCCACTTCACCGTCGTCTTCTTCGGTTTTGTGAGGAATTCGATCGAGCTTCTGCCCGTGATGTCTCCTGCGCCGAACTTGGATTCATTCCATCCGCCGAAGGAGAATGGCTCGCGGGGCACTGGGACGCCTACATTCACGCCAATCATTCCAGCGCTGGCCCTTTCCATCACGTAGCGCGCCATTCCGCCGTCTTGAGTGAAGATGGACGCAGCATTGCCGTATGGGCTGTTGTTTTCGATTGCGAGCGCCTCATCGAGCGTCTTCGTGCGCATGATCGCCAACACGGGACCGAACACTTCTTCCTGCGCGATCTTCATATCGGGGCGGACGAAGTCGATCACGGTCGGCCCGACGTAGTACCCGTCTTCTTTCCCGGCCACATGCGTACCGCGTCCATCAACCAGGATCGTGGCTCCCTGCTGCTCTGCTTCCGTGATGTAGCGTTCGATCCGTTCCTTGGCTTCTTTCGATATCACGGAGCCAAGGTTCTTGCCCGGAACGATCTTCCGCGCCTCCTCACAAAGACGTTTGATGATATGATCCACCTGCCCGACCGCCAGTAAATTAGATGCCGCCATGCACCGCTGGCCCGCACAGCCACTCATGGAAGCGGCGATGTTCGAGGCTGCCATTTCCTCATGCGCATCCGGCAAGACCATGAGGTGGTTCTTTGCGCCGCCCAGGCATAGTGCGCGTTTCAAATGGCTCGTGGCGCGCTGGTACACAATGCGGGCCACCTTCGTCGAGCCGACGAAGGTCACGGCATCGATGGCCGGGTGGTCGCAGACCGCTTCCACGGTTTCCTGGGCGCCGTTGACGATATTGAAGACGCCGTCCGGCAGCCCGGCCTCTTTCAACAGCTCCGCGATCCGGATAGCACTGAGGGGAACCAACTGCGATGGTTTTAGGATCATCGTGTTGCCGAGCACGAGAACATTCGGGATGGTCCAGTTCGGCACCATCAACGGAAAGTTGAACGGCGTGATGGAGGCTACGATTCCAACCGGGAACCGGTCGATCCGGCACTCGACCCCATTGCTCACATCGAGGATCTCGCCGGCGGCCAGCTGCGGCATCGAGCAGGCGAATTCGGTGACCTCGATGCTCTTCTCGACTTCAGCGATCGCCTCCGGCATCGTTTTTCCGTTTTCTTCATGCACTAGAGCGGCAAGTTCGTCCAGGTTTCTTTCAAGAAGGGCCTTGTAGCGGTAGAAAACCTGGGCTCGTTCTTTGATGGGTGTTTTCGACCAGGCAGGAAATGCGGCGGCGGCCGACCGGACGGCGGCATCCACATCCTGCGCCGTCGACAGCGGAAGTTGAGCTATCTGGCTACCCAGGGAAGGATCCATGACCAGAACGGCCGCAGACCCGGAAGACGGCCGCCAGGCACCACCGATGTAGTTCTGAACGACCGGAATTCCTTTAGATCGGTCGACACCGTTAGCCAGTTGTTGGGAAGCGCTGCTCATGGGTTTCCTCGATTCAAGTCAGTATGCTGAAAGATAGCGGAGTTGCATCAATTTCAAATGTGCACCCAGTTGGACTCGAACCAACGACCTGCGGCTTAGAAGGCCGCTGCTCTGTCCACCTGAGCTATGGGTGCCCGGAGAATCCTATTTTAACCGAGCTTTCCGAGCAGCCTCAGCAATCCGTCCAGAATCGTCAGCGGGTGCGGCGGACAGCCGGGGATGAAGAGATCCACGGGCACCACGGAAGCGGCGCCGCCCCGTTGTTCGGTTTGCTGATAGAAAGGCCCCCCACTGATGGCGCAGGCGCCCACGGCGATGACGAGCTTCGGCGCGGGGATGGCATCGTAGGTGATCCTGAGCGCCTCCTCCATGTTCGCGGTGACGGGGCCGCAGATGAGCAGGCCGTCGGCATGGCGGGGCGAAGCCACATAGCTGATGCCGAAGCGCCCTAGATCCCAGGTGATGGTTTGCAGCACATTGACATCCACTTCGCAGCCGTTGCAGCCCCCGGCGCTCACCACGCGAAGTTTCAGGGAGCGCCCGAAGACGCGCATCAGTTCAGCGTCCAGCTGCCTGGCGAGGCGGTATTCGGTCTTGCCGTCCACTACGAGATCATCCCGGCCGCGCACCGCGAGGCTATGTTCGTTGGAATATTTGATGGCTCCCGAGGGACAGGCCGCTTCGCATTCGGGGCAGAAAAGGCACCGGCCCAGATCAATGTGCGGCAACCCGTTATGCAGCGTGATGGCTTCGGTGGGGCAGACATCGGCGCAGAGTTGGCAGCTATTTTCGGAGCCAGCGCCGGAAGTATTGGCGCACTTGGACGCATCCACGACAGGCCGGCCCCGGAAGATCTCCGGCAGCGCGGGCAATGATTTTGGATAGGGGATCGTGCGATGGCCCTGGCGCAGGCGGGACAACAGGATGTGGATCATGGGCGTCTCACAAATCGTGACCGCAGTAGGAAAGGTTGAAGCTCTTGTTGCAAATGGGGAAATCTGAAATCTGTTCCCCCCGCATCGCCAGGGCCACGCCGAACCAGTTGTGGAAGGAGGGATCCACGATCTTGTAGCGGGAGAAGCGCCCTTCGGAATCCGTCATCGCCAGATGCAGCACCTCCCCTCTCCAGCCTTCGGTAAGGGCCACGCAGACACTGCTGGGCGCCAGGGGAGGCAGGGCTTCAGGAACAGGGTCGCAGGGCGCGAGGGCCAGACCTTCCAGGGCTTCCGTGAGGAAGCGGTAACTTTCGGCGAGTTCGAGCCAACGGACCCAGGCGCGGGAGTGCACGTTGCCGCTTTCGGCCAGGGAAACCATGACGGGATGATCCGCATAGGGCCCGAAGGGGTGATCCTTCCGCACGTCCAGGCTGATGCCGCTGGCGCGGGCGGCCACGCCCACCAGGCCAATCTCGCGGGCCTGGGCCTCATCCACATGGCCCGCCGCCTCGAAGCGGTTCATCACCGAAGCGGCTCCCCACAACAGTTCGATGGCATCGCGAGTGTCCGTCCAGGCCTTGGCCATCCGGGGCAGCAGCAGCTTGGCCAACTCTGGCTCCAGATCGAAGCGCAGTCCGCCGGGCTTGAGCCAATCGCGGCCCAGCCGGCTTCCGCAGACCGCGGCGCTCAGGTTCAGCCAGTCGCCGCGAATGCGCCCGCAAAAAGATGCGGTGGGGAGAAAGCCCACATCCCCCGCCATCGCGCCGAGGTCCCCCACGTGGTTCGCCATGCGCTCCAGTTCCAGAGCCACGCCCCGGACCCACTCGGAACGCGGGGGCACCTGCACTCCCGCGAGGCTTTCGAGAACCCGGCAGTAGGCCCAGCCATGGGCGATGGTGGCATCGCCGGACACGGTTTCGGCATGTTTGAAGCTCAGGAGATGGGGCCCGCCCACCATGGTCCGTTCGATGCCGCGATGCTGGAAGCCCAAGGCGATCTCGAGATGGAGCACCGTCTCGCCATGGCACTGGAACCGGAAGTGGCCCGGCTCGATGACGCCCGCGTGCACGGGACCCACGGCCACCTCATGGATCTCTTCGCCCCTCACGGTGAAATAGTCCATCACCGCTGGTTCCGGGATGGACGTGCGTCCCCAGGCATCCCGTCCTTCCACCCAGGATGTGTGGAATCGGACGGGCTTGAACCAGGGATGACCCTCGGGCACGATGCCGAATTGCTCGGCGATCTCCCGCTCGAACAGATTGGCCTGGACGCAATGGGGGGTGATGGAGGGGTAGCTGGCCTGGGACAACTGGGTCCATCCTACGCGGAGTTGCCCAGCGGCATCTTCCGCCAGCACCGCGAAAAGGCGCAGGTCCGCATCCGCGCAGAAGCAAACCAGACGAAGTCCGCCATGAACGCCCTGGATGATCGCCTTGCAGAATTCATCCAGGCTTGATTCCGGAATATCCGAAAGCGCAAGAGTCTGGCCGTTGTTGAAGGGGACAAACTCGCTTTTATTCATGATTGCCCTCCCACCATCATCGCCGCGCTTTGCAGCATTTCCTGGAGCGGGCGGGGCAGCCAAAGGCCCATCACCAGAGCTAGTGCAAGCGCCGCGATCATGGGAGCCGTGGTGGCGAAGGTGTCCTTGTAAGGCGTGCGCACGCGCTGGGCGCTGGGGGTCCCGAAGACCACCTTGATCACGGTGTCGCTCATGCCCAGGAAAATGGCCCCCAGCAGCACCAGAAAAGCCGTGCCAACCCAAGGGTGACCACCCGTGAGCGCGGTGTAGGCGATGTTGAATTCGCTGATGAAGGGCGCGAAGGGCGGGGTGCCCGTGATGGCCAGGAAGCCCAGCAGGAACAGCCATCCCGAGACCGGCGTGCGGCGGATGGCGCCGGTGACGAAGGGCAGTTGCTTGCTGGCGTAGCTTCGATGGATATTGCCGGCGGAAAGGAAAAGCACGCTTTTCACCAATGCGTTGGCGGCCAGATGGAAGAGCGCGAACTTCGCCGCGTTGCCGCCGATTCCGATGCCGAGCACCAGAATCCCCATGTGCTCCACGCTGGAGTAGGCCAGCAGTCGCTTGAAGTCCAGCTGCCGCACCATGAAGACCATGGCCCAGGTCATGGAGAGCAACCCGAAACCGATCAGGAGTTCCCGGGCGAACTGGGCTTCACCGGCGGCGGCCACCACCGCGTAGATGCGAAGCAGGGCCAGGAACGCGCAGCTGGTGACGCCGCCCGCGAGCAGGGCGCCTACGATTCCCGGAGTCTCCCCATAGGCGTCGGGCTTCCAGGTATGCATGGGCGCGAGCCCCATCTTGGTGCCGTAGCCCACCAAGACGAGGACGAATCCCGCCCGCAGCCAGGGCCTGGACAAGAGGGCCGACTCGCGCATCAGGCGGCCGTACAACAGGGGTTCTTCCACTCCGCCCATGTTGGCCGCGTAGGCGATGAACAGCGTCCCGAGCAGCGCCAGGGCGATGCCGACGGAGCCAATCAACAGGTATTTCCAAGTGGCTTCAAGGGAATGGCGATTGTGGTTGAAGTAGATCAAAGGCGCCGTCGCCAGGGTGGTGGTTTCCATGGCCACCCAGGTGATCCCAGGATGCTGCGATTGCGCGAGCAAAGAAGCCAGCCCAAGAAAGCTCAACAGGCTGCCCGTGAAGATCCGGCCGTCCCGGTCGGGCCTCAGGGCCAGGTAGGCGGGGGCATAGAGCGCGCAGACCAGGAACAGCACGCTGATCACCAGCAGCACCCAGCCGCCCAAAGCATCCAGGCCAAGCCAGGTGCCGACGGGCAGGGTTCCATAGCCCCCCAGGGCGGCCAGCGTGCCCACCAGATGGAGAATGGCGGTGGCGCACAGGATGCGCACCCGCCAGGTGGGTGAAGGCGTCGAGAAAGCGGCTCCGGCCGCGAGAAGAGGAAGCAGGATCAGATACCAGGCCATCCGTCAGTCCTTCAGTTCGGCGAGCTGCCGGGTATCCATGGAATCAAACGCCACGCTGATGTGGTTGATGACGATGCCCATGACGAAAATACCGACGAAGAGATCCAGCAGGACACCGGTTTCCACCAGGATCGGCATGTCCTGGATCAGCATCAGGCCGAACAGGTAGATGCCATTCTCGAGCACCAGATAGCCGACCACCTGCGTGATGGCTTTGCGCCGGGAAACCAGCAGGAGAAAGCCCGTGAAGAGCGTGGCCAGCGCCGCCGGAACGAAGAGCGCGAAAGGCCCGCCAGGTTTCAGGGGAAGGTTGTGGGCCAGGACGATGCTCATTCCGGTGCCCAATGCGCACAGCATCAAGGACACCGTGTAGCCGATGTAGGGGTGGACCTCCCGCTGGATATGCACCTTGAGCAGCGCCCGGCGCAACAGAAAAGGTATGAACCAGCCTTTCACCATCACCGCCGCCATGGCCATGAGCAGAATGTGGATCTGGAAGCCCAGGCCCAGGGTGAGCGGCAGCAGCCCCAGTAGAACCCCCTGGAAGGCCGCCACCTGGATGGATTTGTGGATCCGGCTGGTGGCCACCAGAGTGAAGTTGGTCAGGACCGTCAGAGTGATCAGGATGTCGTGATACATGACAAGCTCCTACACCAGCATCAGCAGGAAAGCGAAAGCGGTGGCCAGCACGCCGGCCACGAGGAACTGGGGCACCTTGGTCATGCGGAACCGCGCCATGACGCTCTCCGCGATGCCCACGGCCACCGCCAAAGCACCCAGTGCCAGGTAGAACGCCAGCCAGTTGAACCAGGGATTCCCATTGCGCGGCAGCACGGGCCCCACCAGGAGGGCGCCGAGCACCAGCAATTTCACGGAGGCTCCGTACAGCACTAGCGCGAAGGGGCGTCCCGAGTGGTCCAGCACCATCACCTCGTGGATCATGGTGAGTTCCAGGTGGGTGTTGGGATCATCCACGGGAATGCGCGAATTCTCGGCCATGTAGACGATGGCCCATCCCGCCAACACCAGCACCAGGGGACCGGAGAACTTGAAGTGCGGCCCCGTGTGGGCCAGCATGGTTGAAAGGGAAAGGCTGCCGGTGGATTTTGCCAGGGCCGCGAAACCCAGGAACAGCGCGGGTTCAGCGAGGGCTGCAAAGGTCACCTCCCGGGCCGCGCCCATGCCTTCAAAACTCGATCCGGTATCAAGCGCGGAGAGCACCGTGAGAAAGCGGGCCAGCCCGAAAAGATAGGCGAAGAGGATCACATCGCCCTGGAAGCGCAAGGGCGCGTGGCCATGACCGAAGGGAACGAGCATCGCCGCCATCAGCCCAACCGCCACCGCCCCCACGGGCCCGGCCAAGAAGATCCAGGTGGTGGTGCGGCTGAACACCGCCTGCTTCCGGGACAGTTTCGCCAGATCGTAATAAAGCTGGAGGATCGGCGGACCGTGGCGCCCCGCCATCACGGCTTTCACCTTGTTGATCAGGCCGGGGATGAGCGGGGACAGCAGCAGCACCGTCAGGATGTGCAGGAACACCTGGAGCGTATGGGAAATCGGGGATTCAGGCATGGTTCAAACCACCATCCAGACCAGCAGCGTGAGAAGCGTGAGAAGGACATACATCAGGTAGATTGACATGTGGCCAGCCTGGAGAAACCGCAGGCCGGACAGCAGGAAGGCGGTTCCCCTGAGCCCGGGATCGGCGACGCGATCCAGCACGGGATCCGGCAGGTGGCTCTCGAAACGGCGGGGAAATGGGAAGAAGCCCCGGACTCTTCCGCTTTGGACCTTGGTCCACAACACCCAATTCATTCCCTGCACCAGGCCATCGGCGAAGGACGACGCGGTGTATTGCATCCGTGGCGTCGGCGCGATGTACCCGCAGCCCCAGGTCGGCAGTTCCTTCAGCCTTGGGCTCGGGACGGCCCACTTCCAGAGAATGAGGCCAAGCACCAACAGCGGAACAGCCATGGCCGACAGCCACCCAAGCTCCGCCAGGCTGCCCAGGGAGGGAAGTCCCTGGCCCTCCGCCGCCAGCGTGGACACGACGCGATTCAGAGGCGTCGAGATCACTATCGGGGCCAGCCCGATGGCCGCGCAGGCCAACGCCAGGACACCCATGGGCACCAGCATGGCCGAAGAAGATTCATGGGCCTGAGCCGCCCCGTCACTGCGGGGCTCCCCCTGGAACACCACGCCGAAGGCTTTCGCGAAGCACGCCAGCGCCAAGGCTCCGATCACCGAAAGCGCGCCCAGCGTGATCAACGAAAACGCCCAGCGGGAAAGACCCAACCCCCGGAACGCACCGAGATAGATCAGCCATTCGCTCACGAAGCCATTGAGGGGCGGCAGTCCGCAGATGGCCCAGGCGCCCACCAGGAAGGCCGCCGCGGTCTTGGGCATCAAGCGCCCAAGACCCCCCATGCGTTCCAGATCCCGGGTGCCGGTGGCATGCGCCACTGAACCTGCCGCCAAGAAGAGCAGTCCCTTGAAGAGGCTGTGATTCCAGACGTGCAGCAGAGCCCCGGCGAAGCCCAGCACCTGGAGGGACCCATGACCCGTGCTCTTGCCGATGAGCCCAAGGCCCAGACCCAGCAGGATGATCCCGATGTTTTCGATGGAATGGTAGGCCAGCAGGCGCTTGAGATCATGCTGCCCCAAGGCCAAGGCCACACCCATGATCCCGGAGATGGCGCCCAAGACCAGGATGGTTCCGCCCCACCAGACCGGGGGATCGGATACCCAGGAAACCAGACGGATGAAACCCAGGATGCCCATCTTGATGAGGATTCCAGACATGACGGACGAGACGTGGGACGGCGCCGCGGCGTGCGCCGGGGGCAACCAGAAATGGAAGGGCAGCATCCCGGCCTTGAAGCCAAAGCCCAGTAAAAAAAGCACGAACATGGCCGTGCCTCTTCCGCTGGCGGCAAAACCTGGGGGCAGGGCAGAAAACGCGAAGCTCCCGTTGGCCATCATCATGAGGGCGAAGCCGCCGATCAGGAGGAGGGTCCCGGTGTGGGTGCTGGCCAGATAGATCCAGGCGGCGCGGCGGGTCCCGGGCTCCCGGTCCTCGGTCATCACCAGGATGAAGGCCATCAAAGCCATGCCTTCCCAGGCCAGCAGAAAAACGAAGGCATGGGCCGCCCCCACCAGCAAGGCCAGGAAGGCGGCCAAGAGCCCGAGGAAAAAGCGCAGTGCGCGGGCGCCCTCCTGATGCTCGCCCCAGTACCCGATTCCGTAGACCGACGCCATGGCGGAGAGCAGGAGCACCGGAACCACGAAGAAAGCGGCGATGGGGTCAAAATCCAGGCGGCCCCAGGAAACCAGTGGGGTTCCGTGGATCTGGAGGCTGGCTACCGGTCCGCCGAGGAGCACCCCTGCGGCCGCGCTGATACCCAGCAAGGCCGAGGCGACCATGAGTGTCGCCGCGATGCGCGCGCCATGGTTTTTCACAAAGAGCCCTGGAACGCCTGAAAACGCCGCGAACAGGATGGCCAGGAGGTACAGGATCATGGGCGCCACCCCAGCAGCGCCATCCACCAGGGCCTGAGCAGCATCCATGAGAAAACAGCCAATAGGGCGAACAGGACATAGAGCAGGTAGACCGTCAGATAACCGGGCTGGAGCCTTCTAAGCCGCAGAGCCCAGGCCGCCAGCCTTTCCACCCTAGGTTCCAGGAAACCCAGGCCCACAGAATCCGTGAGATCCGAGTGGAACGTGGTGGGGGTTGGGAAGACAGCCTTCAGCCGCCGCATCCGAATCCGCTTTCCGGGCAGCAGACCCGCCCATCCATCGGCAAAGGAGTCCGCTGAATACTGCATTCGCACCGACGGGGACGAATACCCGCAACCCCACGTGGGCAGATCGGTCTCGGGCGGCGAATCTGGAGTCCTGTGGCGACGCCGCACCCAGGACCAGGCCAGACCCGCGAGCAATAGCAAAGCCCCAGCAAAGCCGCCAATCAACCTCAGTTCATACCCAATGGTCGGCAGGAGCTTGTCGGGATTTCCAGGCGCCAGGATCGCCACGACGCGGTCTACCGTAGGCAGCAGCCAGGCGCTGCCCAAGCCCAAGGCGAGGCAAAATACCGCGAGAATCCCCATGGGAATCAGCATGGGCAGGTGGGGGTCGTGGGCCTTTTCCGCCGCCGCGCTGCGCGGCGAGCCGAGAAACAGGAAGCCCAAGAATTTGGCGAAGGCCACCGCGGCGAGGCCGCCCACCAGCGCCAGGGCCGGGAGGGCTAAGCCCGCGGACCAGGGATACCCGCGCATCAGGGCCGCGAAGAGCCCCCGGTACAAGACCCACTCGCTGACGAAGGCGCCGAAAGGCGGCAGAGCCGCCACCGCCAGCACGCCGGGGAACAGCGCCAGGGCGGTGCGAGGCATGCGTGAGGCCAATCCCCCGAGCGCCTCCATGTCCCGGGTTTCAGTGGCATGGAGCACCGCGCCCGCGCCAAAAAACAGCAGGCTCTTGAAGGCCGCGTGGTTCCACACGTGGAGTAGGGCCGCGCCGAAGCCCAGCGCCGTCAGCCAGGCATCGTGGGTGGCCCGGCCCGTGAGCCCCAGACCAATGCCCATGCCGATGACGCCGAGGTTTTCGATGCTGGAATAGGCCAGCAGCCGCTTGAAATCCAGCTCCGCAAGGGCGTAAAACACGCCGTAGAGCGCCGTGGCCGCCCCTATCAGCAGCAGCGTCCCGCCCACACCAGTGGGAATCCACGGCAGCAGCCCGGATACCCGCAAGACTCCGTAGATGCCCGCTTTCAGCATCACCGCGGAGAGGATGGCGGATACGTGGCTGGGAGAACCCGCGTGGGCCGCAGGCAACCAGAAATGAAAGGGAATCCAGCCCGCCTTGAAGGCGAATCCAAGGATGGCCAGGATCAAGATCGCAGTGTCCAGTTTGGGGGAAACATTTCCGGGCAATGGAATCCAAAGCCATCCGCCGCTTCGCCGGGCCAGGAGGATCACCATCACCGTCAGCAGCACGGTGCCCAAGTGGGTCGCCACCAGGTAGACCCAGGCAGCCCGCCGGACTTTGGCGTCCTCGTGATCCGTGCCGATGAGGAAGAAGGCCGAGACGGCCATGGTCTCCCACGCCAGGATGAAGAAGATCCCTTGGCGCGCGAGGAACACGAAGGTCATGCCCACCACCAGCAGCGCGAAGAAGAAGCGCAGCGACCGCCCCGTCCCCTTGGGCGCATCCAGGGGCCAATAAGAAGAGCCGTAGACCGCGCCCAGACCAGCCACGATATGCAGCGGCACCAGGAAGGCCGCGGAAAGCGCATCCAGCCCGAGGCGCGCGGGAAAGCCCGCCAACTGGAAGTCCACGGCTCCAACATCGCCCTGTCCCAGACAGAGCACCGCGCCGATGATCCCCAAAACAGCACCCAGCAGGCTCAGCGGCAGAGCCATCCGCTCGCTCCGGCGTCCCAGGGCGGCAAGTCCTGAACCCAACCAAAGCGCCGCTCCAATGAGAACTAGATACAGAGCTACCATGCGTAGCCGCAGTTTAGCAGACCGTCATTTGAATCCTTGCGCAACCTTGGGAAGGCCCTATTCAGGATGC
>JAJYMZ010000048.1 GCA_021786615.1 Acidobacteriota bacterium | reverse complement strand
AGGCCTGGGCCACCGCCGCGCCGGTATCGCCACTGGTGGCGGTGAGAATCGTCAGGGGCCTTCCAGGTTCGCGGATCAGGTCCAGGATGTGGGCGAAAAACCGCGCGCCCACATCCTTGAACGCCAGGGTTGGGCCATGGAACAGTTCCAGGACATGGAGGCCTCGGCGCACCTGGGCCAGGGGGATGGGGAAATCCAGGGCGCTGTGGATGGCCGCGGCGAAAGCGTCCTGGTCGAATTCGTCGCCGATGAAGCGGCGCAGGATGATCTCGCTGCGCTCCACCCAGCGCAGCTGCAAGAGACTGTCCCAGTCCTCGAAGACCGGCAGCGTTTCCGGCATCCAGAGTCCGCCCCCAGGGGCCATGCCCTTCAGCACCGCCTCACGAAAAGTGGCCGTGTCTCCGGGGTTTCGCGTACTGACAAATTTCAAGCAAGCACCCTCGCGCCCAGAGGGTCCACGCCACAGAGCCGGGCTTCGGAGGCGAGCCCCACGGCGTTGAAAGCCGCTTGAATGACGGCCACAACTTCTTCCCCATGCTCGGTGCCCTCGGCGACCGCGAAGACCGACGGTCCCGATCCCGACAGCGTGCAGCCCAAGGCGCCGGCTTCCAGGGCGGCTTTCTGCGCGGCGCGAAAACCGGGTACCAGCCCCGCGCGGCGGGGCTCCGCCAGCACATCCCGCAGGCAGCGCACGAAGAGCTCCTGGTCCCTGGCGTGCAGCGCATGAACGAAAGCCGCGAGGTTTTGCGCGAAGGCCAGGGCCTCGGGCATCGGCAGCAGGGCGGGCATCACGTGCCGCGCCTTTTCGGTGGAGAGCTCGCAGTGGGGATGCACCACGGCGATCACCAGCTCCGAAGGCCAAGGCAGGGCGCGGGGCTTGGAGCCGCCGTCCTCGCTCGGCACCAGCAGCAGCAAGCCGCCATGCAGGGAGGGCGCCACGTTGTCCAGATGCGCCGAGCCCGACACCAGCGATTCGGCGCGGCCCGCCATCTGCAGGAGTTCCGACCTTGTGAAGGGTTCTCCCAGAAGCATCTGGCAGGCCAGCAGGGTCGCCACGATGGAACTGGCGCTGGAACCCAGGCCGCTGGACCGCGGTAGATTTTTTTCAAGGGAGAAGGCCATCTCGGGACACGCGGCGCCCTTGGCATGAAGGGCGTCCTTCATCAAGGCAAAGGTGCGCAGCACCAGGTTCTGCGTGGGGTCCGGCGGCATGAGATGGGCGTAGGGGCCCGTGGCGAGCAGGGTGGTGGTGGATGCCTTCGTGGCGCTCACCACATCGCCCCAAAGGGAGCCGTCCAGTGGCGCCAAGGCCGCGCCCATCAAGTCGAAACCCGCGGCGAAGTTGCCGATGCTGGCGGGAGCGTAGGCCCGGATGGTCAAGGTCATGAAAGCCCTTCGAAAGATGCGACCTTCAGGATATCCGCCAGCACGCCAGCGGCCGTCACATCTCCTCCGGCGCCGTAACCCCGCACCACCAGCGGCGTGGGCTGGTAGTGCTCGGTGAGAAAGGCCAAGGCATTTTCTCCACCCTTGACGGTGAACAGCGGATGCTCAGGCCCCACGGCCTCAAGGCGGACGGAGCAGTGAACACCATCCTCCTCGGCCTGGATGCTGGCCACGTGGCGCAGCACGCGGCCTTGCTGCTTGAGCCCGGCCATGCGTTCCGCGAAGGCCCCATCCAACGCCGGCAGCTTCGCCATGAAGGTCTCCACGCTGCCTGTCGCGTCGAAATCTGCAGGAAGCGTCCCTTCCACGGCGACATCCGCCAATTCCAGCTCCGCGCCCATTTCCCGGGCCAGGATCAACAGTTTGCGCGCCACATCGAGGCCCGAAAGATCATCCCTTGGGTCGGGCTCGGTGAAGCCCTTCTCCTTGGCGATGCGCACGCTTTCGGAAAACGGCGCGCCGTCATCCAGAAGACCCAGCAGGAAGGAGAGGGAGCCCGACAGCGCGCCGTCGAAGCGCACCACGCGATCACCGCCCCTCAGCAGGTTCCGCAAGGTCCCGATGACTGGAAGGCCCGCCCCCACGTTGGTTTCATACAGGAATTTCCGCCGCAGAATTTCTGCTGAATGATGAAGGGCCCGGTAGGATTCAAAGCTCGCGGTGTTGGCCTTCTTGTTGGCGGTCACCACATGCAGGCCCGCTTCCATCAGCCTGGGATAGGCCTCCGCCACCGCATCATTGGAGGTGCAATCCACGAACACGGGGTTCGTGAATCGCGCCTCGCCCACGGCCTGGAGGAGGATCTCCAGGTCCGCGGGCCGGACGCCTTCGGCATCCATGGCTTTCCAGTCCTTCAAACCTTCCACATTGAATGCGAAGTGTTTGGAATTGCCCACCGCGCAAAGCCTCAGCTCCACCTTCCGCCTTGGATTGGCCTGGTGGATCGCGATGGCCCGGAGCAGCTTGGAACCCACGTTGCCCTTGCCCCAGACCACCAGCTGGAGCTGTGGCAGGGTTCGGAAAAAGGCGGCGTGGATCTGCCGCAGCGCCCGGGTTTCATCGCCCTCTGCGACGACCACCGAGATGTCGCGCTCGCTGCTCCCTTGAGCGATGGCCACGATGTTCACGCCCACCGCCGCCAGCGCTCCGAAAAAGGTTCCCGCCACGCCGAGGCGATGCTTCATCCCATCGCCTACGATGGAAAGGATCGCGTGGCCGTCGCGCCTTTGGATGGGATCCAGCATCCCCGCCGCCAGCTCCGCCACGAATGCTGAATGCAGGGCTTCCATGGCCTTGGTGGCGTCAGCCTGGGCCACCGAAAAACAGATGGAGCACTCGCTCGATCCTTGGGTGATGAGGGTGACAGAGATGGCGGCCGCGGCCATGGCCTGGAACACCCGGGCGGCGATTCCCGGCACGCCGGACATGCCCGATCCGCTCACGTCAATCAGGGAAACGCCTCCGAGAAACGTGAGTCCCCGCGCGCCATGGGGCGATGGTTTCGCGTTCCCGTGCACCAGCGTGCCGGGCAGCGCGGCCGCGAAGGTGTTGCGGACGCGCACCGGGATGTTTTTTTCCCGGGCCGGCTGGATGGTTTTGGGATGGAGCACCTTGGCGCCGAAATAGGAAAGCTCCATGGCTTCCTCAAAACTGACTTCGGGCAGCGTGAAGGCTTCGGGCACCAGCCGCGGATCGGCGCTGTAGATGCCATTCACGTCGGTCCAGATCTCCAGCAGCTCCGCGTCCAGCGCCCAGGCGGCGATGGCCGCGCTGTAGTCCGAACCGCCCCGGCCCAGGATGGTGGTTTTCCCATCCACATCCGCCCCGAAGAAACCCGGCAACACCGCGATCGGAGGTGGATTCTTCTGGAGTTTTTCAAAAGCCTTCGCGGTGGCTTCCCAGTTGGGTGACGCGAAAAGGAAACCGCGATTAGTGCGGATATAGGTGGTCGAATCCAACAATTCTGCCCTCAGGAACCTGGCCAGGAGGAGGCTGGATGCGCGTTCCCCCAGGCTGTAGAGGCTTGCCATGACGCCGGCTGGGCATTCGCCCAGAAGCTTCACGCCTTGAAGGTAGTGGGAGAACTCATCATCAAGATTCCTCAGCTCTGCCTCCAGAGCCCTTTTGTCTCCGGGGAAGAGGTCTTCCGCCGTGGAATGGTGAAGTGCTGAGAAGCGCGCCAAACATGCGCCGGTGTCCGCGTCTTCACCCAGAATCGCGGCTTGGACGCCTTCTTGCAACAGGTTGGTGACGCCACTCATGGCCGATGCCACCACCAGCACTGGGCCTTGGGTGGCTGCTGCCCGGACGATCTCCGCTACGGCACGGATGCGCTCCGCCGAAGCCACAGAGGTGCCGCCGAATTTCATCACGCGCATGAAGTTTCCCAAAACAAAAGACCCCGCCTTAAAGTGCGGGGCCGGGTCAGCGAAAAGAAAAGAGCTAGACCGGCCGCGCCGCGTTGGTCGTAGTGGCCATCGTGATCATCATCACAGCAGAGGCCAGCATCCCACCCAGGTTCACGGACGTGAAGCTTGCCTTCACGATCAGCAAGGATGGGTTGAAGGCGATCCGCATAGGAAAACCTTAGATCGG
>JAJYMZ010000272.1 GCA_021786615.1 Acidobacteriota bacterium | reverse complement strand
CTGGCCCCCATCGAAGTGCCGCTGAATGTCCGCGCCCAGTTCCTGGGCAGCCGGGAAGCGGATCTCCGCCAGGGCGGCTCCCATTCCCTCGGCAGCCAGGACCTGGACCTGGTCTACCTTGAATCTGATCACATCGAAGAACTGGAACTGGTGCGGCAGCAGTTGATGCTGGGCCGCTCCATGGCGCCCACCTGCCTGGACACCGAAAAAGGCAAATGCGCGAATTTTGACACCTGTCTTTTCCGCGGCACGCTGAATGCTTCGGTATCCTATGAGAAGGAGCCCAGCCCCCTGGCCAAGGCCCTCGCGAATATCCGGCCCAGCCTCAAGCTGGATGAATGAAGCAAGCAGGCAGGTACCATAGAAGCCACCACCCTGAAGACGAATAGGAGTTCGCCATGCCCAATCCAAAGCGACGCCACAGCAGGGCCCGCCGCGACCGCCGCCGTACCCACGACAGCCTGGAAACCCATAGCGCTGCCCAATGTTCCAATTGCGGCACCTCCAAGATGCCCCATCGCGTGTGCCCTTCTTGCGGCTTCTACCGCGGCAAGAAGGCCGTCCACGTAGCTGCGGTCTGACATCCTTTTGTCGGATCCTGCGGGACAGACAGGCCGGACGGTCCATCGCATCGCGCTGGACGTCATGGGGGGCGACAACGCCCCCGACGCCACGCTGCACGGAGCTTTGGAAGCGCTCAAAATCTGGCAGGGCCTTTTTCTCCACCTGGTGGGGGACAAGGCCCTGCTGGAAGCGTTGATGTCCAGGCCGGGTTTCGGCTGGACGCCGGAACTGATGGAACGCGTCAACGTGGTCCACGCCGGCTCGGTTGTGACCTTCGAGGATGCGCCCAAGGTCATCCTGAAGGAGAAGAAGGACAGCTCCATTCGCGTGGCGGCCCAGCTGGTGCGGGATGGCAAGGCCGACGGCATGGTGAGCATGGGCCATACCGGCGCCGCCATGATGGCCAGCACCTTGGTGATCGGAAAGCTGGAAGGCGTGGAGCGCCCGGGTCTGGCGAGCCTGATGCCGAACCTTTCTGGCAGTCCCACGATCTTCATGGAAGTGGGCGCCAACATTGACTCCCGCCCCGAGCACATCGCCTGTTTCGGATTGATGGCCTCGGTCTACGCCGAGAAGGTGCTGGGGATCCCGAACCCTCGGGTGGGCATCCTGAGCGTGGGCGAGGAGGACAGCAAGGGCACCGATGTCACGCTGGATTCGGCGGCCCTGCTGCGCGAGATGGGTCTCAATTTCGTGGGCAACGCCGAGGGCCGCGACATCTGGAACGGCCGCTTCGACGTCATCGCCTGCGATGGTTTCGTGGGCAACATCGTGCTGAAAAGCGCCGAGGGCATGGCCAAGCTCATCAAGGAGGGGCTCCACACCGCGCTCACCTCCAGCCTCCGCGCCAAGGCTGGCGCTCTGCTGGTGAAACCCGCGCTCCAGGAATTCTTCAAGCAGCTGGACTACCGGGAATACGGCGGGCTGCCCCTGCTTGGCATCAAGGGCGTGTCGGTCATCGGCCATGGTTCCAGCGACGCCCACGCCGTGAAAAACGCCATCGGCGCCGCCTTGAGATCCACCGAGCACGGCATCAACAAGCGCATCCAGGCCCACCTGGCGAAGCTGGCCCCGAAAGTCTGAGACCGGAGCATCTGATGAGCAAAGTCGCGTGGCTGTTTCCGGGGCAGGGCTCCCAAACCGTGGGCATGGGATTGGCTTTGGCTGAAGCTGAGTCCGCTGCCCGCGCGGCGCTCCAGGAGGCCGACACGGCCCTGGGGTTTCCGCTCTCCAAACTCATGGCCGAGGGTCCCGAAGAGACCCTGAAACTCACTGAGCACACGCAGCCCGCCATCCTCACCCACTCCACCATGGTGGTTCGCGCCTATGGCGGCCGCCTCCCCAAGCCGGACTTCGCCGCGGGCCATTCTCTGGGTGAATATTCCGCGCTGGTGGCCATCGGCTCGCTTGCGTTCGACGATGCGGTGAAGACCGTCCGCGAGCGCGGACGCGCCATGCAGGCGGCGGTGCCCGTGGGCCTGGGCGCCATGGCGGCGATCCTCGGCATGAGCGCGGCGGAGGTGGAAGCCGCTTGCCGTGAAGGTTCCGGGAAGAGCGGAAAAACCGTGGTCCCGGCCAATTACAACGGGCCTGGCCAGATCGTCATCGCGGGTGACGCAGAAGCCGTGGAAGCCGCCATGGAAGCGGCCAAAGCAAAGGGTGGGCGCAAGATGATGAAGCTGCCCGTGAGCGCGCCCTTCCACAGCCCGCTCATGGAACCAGCTCAAGCGCACATGGCGCCGATCCTTGGCGGGATCGCCTTCGCAAAGCCCACGTGTCCCCTGGTGAACAATGTGGACGCGGCGCTAGTCAGCGAGCCCGAAGCGCTGCGCGACGGCCTGGTGCGCCAGATTTCCGGCGCCGTGCGCTGGGAGGCCACGCTGGCACTATTGCTGAAGCAGGGAGTCACGATGTTCATCGAGCTCGGTCCAGGCAAGGTCCTGAGCGGCCTGGTGAAGCGGCAAGCCAAGGAAGCGGGCCTCGAAATCAGAGCCATCAATATCGGCGGGCCCGAAGACCTGGCGCAGCTGGTATAAAGGCCGATCCATGCTCCCCTTCCAAGCCCCAGCCCAAGTTGAAAAAGCTCCAATTAATTTCGGCCGCGAGGTCACCTTCCCCGGCTTCAACGCCTTCACCTTAAAAGGCAGCGTGCTTGCGGGCGGAACCCACCCCTATTTCGCGGTGATGGTGGCGGGCAGCGGGCCCACGGACCGGGACTGGGCCAGCAGCGTGATGCCCATCGGCCACGGGGGCCGCGCCTTCGCCCTATGGCTGCAATCCCGGAACATCGGTTCCCTGCGCTACGACAAGCGCTTCATCGGTTCCATGGATCCCAAGCTCGATATTTCGCTGGACGCCCAGGTGGGCGACATCCAGGCCGCGATCCGCGCCGCCCGGGCCTTGCCAGAAGCCAAGGGCAAGAAGGTTCTGCTCATCGGCCACAGCGAGGGCGCGCTGCTGTCCCTGCTGGCGGGCAAGGACGCGGATGCGCTGCTCCTCATCGGCCTGCCGGGAATGAGCATGGCGAAAATCATCCACGCGCAAATAGAGGCCCAGCTCCCGCCGGAAACCAAGGCGGTGAATCTGGAATTCGTGGACGCCATGCTCGACGCGGTCCGCACGGGAAAGACGGATGCGCCCCCGGTGAAGACGGGCGTCTACCCGGGCATCGCCAACCTGCCGAAGAGCTTCATGCGCCCTGAAACCGCCGCCTTTGTGAGGTCCACTCTGGATCTGGAGCCCATGCTCCTGGCCGGGCGCGTGGCCCTGCCCATGGCCATCGTGTGGGGCGACAAAGATGTGCAGACATGGAAACCCGCCGTGCTGCCTGAAGGGCTGAAATCGAAAGTCATCGAGTTGAAAGATGCGAATCATCTGCTGCGCAAAGAATCCAGGCCTCGGGCCGAGATCAATGGCGCCAACGCCATGATCACCTACAACGATTCCACGCCCATGGCGGACCTATCGCCGCTGGCGCGTTGGCTGGAAAGCCTGCGCTAGCGCATTCGGAACCTTGGTGCCATGGTGGACATCCTGTAATCAACCAAGGAGGAATCATGCTTGCCATGCTGCCCGTTCTGCTCACTGCTGCCGCACTCCCACCAGCCCTGGTCGTGGTCCAATCCGATCCCTGGCTGGACGCGGTGAACAAACTCAAGTCGAATCTCGCGGCGCATCCCGGCGCGGGCCTGGTGGCCATGGCGGAGCGCCTGGACGCCAAGACCGTGAGCCTGCGCATCCAGTCCGTGGGCGCGGGCTTCAAGTCCGTGGACGCCGCATCGCCCCAACTCGAGTCCCACGCTTATGCCATCCAAGCCACCACGCGGCAGATGATGGACAGCTTCAGCACTATTACGCTGCTGCCGCCGGAAGCCACCAGCCTCAAGGTGAGGGTGGACGGCGAGATGTTCAGCCCCACGCTCATCATCCCCATCACGAAACCCGGCGAGAAGCTGGATCCGGCCACCGTGACCATGGGGCTGCGCACCAAGGAATAGGCCCGCCC
>JAJYMZ010000199.1 GCA_021786615.1 Acidobacteriota bacterium | reverse complement strand
AATGCGCCTTCCTGCTCACTTCGTTCGCAGAGCTGGAGCCTCTATGTCGGCCAAGTCGTCTCGAGTGATGGGTGGTTCTCCAGGCTAAGTCGAAGCCCGTGCAGCTTAAAAATGCCGAACCCAGGCCGACGCGATGGATGGTGGACCAAGGAAAGTCGAAGGCAAGCCTGCTTACCCATGCACAAGGCAGTGCTTTTCTGGCGAGACCGTTACTGCCCCTCTATGTCGGCCAAGTCGTCTCGAGTGATGGGTGGTTCCCCGCGCAAAGTCGAAGTTTGTGCCGCTCCCGATACCGAACCCAGGCCGACGCGATGGATAGTGAACCAAGGAAAGTCGAAGGCAAGCCAGCTTACTCATGCACAAGGCAGCGTTTTTCTGCCCAAGGCGTTCCTGCCCCTCCAGCTGTCAGGCGCTGTGCGTCTTCCTGCTCACTTCACTCCGGCACGACGCCATGGACAGTACTCGCCCTCAATTTCGGGGCGCCCACTCCGCCATGACTTCAAGCCAGAAATCTAGCCATGAAAAAACCACCCGCGCAGCCTGACCCTCAGGCCTCGCGGGTGGTTGTTTTCAAATCCAGAAACTTACTGCGTGACCGCGAAAGCCACTCTGTCGTCCCTCACTCTGTCCAGATCCAGGATCTTGACCGTGGCGCTGGAACGGTCGGCGGCGTAGGAGATGGAATAGTGCTGGTCCTTGATGAGGGAGCCCGGCACCACGTTGACCTTGCCGATCTTGGTGACGCCCAGATCCGCGGCCTTGATCAGCACGACGGGTTCAGCGAGACCGTCCAGAGGCAGATCCTTGTCGAAACGCGCCCATTTAGCGTTGGGCCCCATGCGGTTCTTGGAGAAGAAGGGAATGACCACCACGCCATCCTGCTCCAGCTTGGCCTGTTCACCCACGATGTAATGCATGGAATTGAGCTTGGCCTTCTGCTTCTCGCTCAAGGTGTTGAGCGAGGCCACCTGGTCCATCAGCCCCGTCTTTTCCTGGCGCAGGGCCGCGATGTCGGCTTCCACGCGCTGCTTCTCGATGTTCAGGCTGTCCAGCTGCTGGGCTAGATCCTGGCCCTTCTTGATGGCCTCGTCCCGTTCGCCCTCGGTCTTCAGCTTGGCCTGCTTGATGGATTCCGTGGGCGAGAGGGGCGCGTGGCCCTGGCTCACGCTCGTGCCGTACTTTCCATTGATGTAGAAGTGGTAGACCTCCCAGCCCGGCTCAAGTTTTTCAAGAATGTTGGTCTTGGCGATGAGGTCCTTGGCCTTGCCTTCGCTCACGCCCCGGTGCCGCAGGAAGCTCATGGCCAGGGCGTAGTGGTTGTCGCCTTCCTTGGCGATCACCGGCCTGGGCAGCAGGGCGCGAAGGCTGTTGACCTTCTTGTTGAGCTCGGCGATCTCCTGGTCTTTGTCCAGGATCGCCTGGAGCAGATCGCCGGTGCCGGTGCCCTTCTCGGCCTTGAGCCGCGCTTCCAGCAGGGCCTTCTGATCCGCCGTCAGCTGCATGGTTTCGGGATTGGGCTTCACATCCTTGACGCCCGCCGCGGCGAGCTGCTGCTCCTGCTGCTGGCCCGCCTGCTGGACCTGAGTCTGGAGTCCTTGAGCCTGTTCGGCCTTCTGGGCCAGGTCCTTCACTTGCGTGTCCTGCTTTCCGCAGGCCAGGACCAGCGTGAGCATGGCCGCGGCGAGGATCGTGCGGATCCTGGGATTGAGGGTATTGAGGTTCATGGAATCTCCTGAAAAGGGAAGGGTGGTTTGACTGCCTTCAAGTATGTTCATTGTCCTACATCCCTCAGGAAATTCAGCAAAAGACCTTGGTTTTGGCGGATCAGCGGACCAATTGCCTGGGTGAGCTGGAGGGAAAGATCGCTCTGACAAGGCCATGACAAATTGCTAGACCAGGTGGGACCGCATGAATCCAAGGACCGCTAGACTGGAGGCAGGAGCAGCCATGTCCAAAACCGTCCGCATCGCCAATGGCCAGGGATTCTGGGGGGACAGCATAGACGCGCCGGTGAGGCTCATCGAGTACGGGAAGATTGACTACCTGACCCTGGACTATCTGGCGGAAGTCACCCTTTCCATCATGCAGAAACAGAAGCGCAAGAACCCTAGCCTAGGCTATGCCACGGATTTCGTGGACCTCATGGCGCGTACGCTGCCGATGCTCAAGGCCAAGGGCATCCGCGTCATCGCCAATGCGGGGGGCGTGAATCCTGAAGCCTGCCGCGCGGCCATCATGGAAATGGCGAAAGGCTTGGGCGTCTCGGGCCTCAAGATCGCCACGGTGACCGGCGACGACATCCTGGGCAGGCTGGAGGAATTCAAAGCGAAGGGCCTGAAGCTCGCCAACATGGACACCGGCGAAGGGCTCTTCGACGCTGAGCGCGACATCATCAGCGCCAATGTCTACCTGCAGACCCAAGGCATGGTGGACGCCCTGGCCACCGGCGCGGACATCGTGCTGACGGGCCGCTGCACGGATCCCGGCCTGACCCTGGCACCGCTGATCCATGAATTCGGCTGGGCCGCGGACGATTGGGACCGCCTCGCCGCGGGCACCATCGCCGGGCACATCCTGGAATGCGGCGCCCAGGCCACCGGCGGCAATTTCTCGCGGTGGTGGGAAGTGCCGGATCTCTGGAAGGTGGGCTATCCCATCGCCGAAGTGAGCGAGGATGGGACCTTTTTCGTGACCAAGCCCGAAGGCAGCGGCGGCATGGTCACCGTGGACACCGTGAGCGAACAGCTGGTGTATGAAATGGGCGACCCCAAGGCCTACCTCACGCCGGACGTGGTGGCGGATTTCTCCAGCATCCAGCTTCGCCAGGCGGGCCCAGACCGCGTGGCCGTGAGCGGCATCAAGGGTGGGCCCCGCACGCCTTTCCTGAAGGTGAGCGGCGCCTACCTGAAGGGCTACAAGGCCACGGGCCAGCTGACGCTTTGCGGGCCCAGGGCCTTGGACAAAGCCAAGCTTTGCGCCGACATCGTCTGGAAGCGCTTGGAAGCCGCGGGCTGCGTTTATGAATACACGGACGCCGAATACCTAGGCAGTTCCACTGTCCACAAAGGCATCGCCTTCGAGCCGCCTGAGCCCGCGGAAATTGTGCTGAGGCTCAGCGTGAAGGACAGCGACAAGAAGAAAGTGGAGCGCTTCGGCCGGGAACTGGCGCCCCTGGTCACCGCGGGACCCGCGGGCGTCACAGGCTTTGCCGGAGGCCGCCCCAAGGCCGCGGAAATCGTGGCCTACTGGCCGGCCCTGATCCCGCGGGAGGAGATCACGTGGCAGGTGAGCGCGGAGGAAGTGTAGGCAAGATCCATCATCATGAAGGAAACTCATCCGGGCGCTGGCGCATCCAAGGGAAGTCGCCGTGCTAAATTAACAGCTCGGCCCTAAAAGCCATCTTGAGGTTCCATGCGCTTTTTCTCGCCCCATCACCCAAGCGGCACCCGCCCCCACACCATTTCATTGCAGCGGGGTTTCACGCTCATGGAACTACTGGTGGTCATGACCATCATCGCCCTGCTCTCGACCGTGGGCATCGTGGGCTACCGGCACAGCATGAAACTCTCCAAGGAATCGGTGCTGAAAGAAAACCTCTTCCAGATCCGCCATGCCCTTGAGCAGTACCACGCGGACCGCAGCCGCTACCCCGCTTCCCTGGCTGAATTGAGGTCGAAGGGCTACGTGCGGGAGATCCCCAAGGATCCCATGACCAATTCTTCTGAAACCTGGCGCACGATCCAGGAAAGCGCCGACCCGGACGCGCCGGACGCCGAACCCGGCATCTTCGACGTCCGCAGCGGCAGCCAGGACATCAGCGAGGACCAGGTCCCCTACAGTGATTGGTGAGCGGTGGCGGATCTTGATTCCCGCCAGGGCCATCGGTACGACAGCCCGGAGATCCTGGCCTATGTGAATGGCCTTCATGCAGGCCACGATGCGGCCTTGGCGTCGGCCTTCGATGCGCCCGCGTCGCAAGGCCTCCCGGCCATCCAGGTGGGCATGAGCGAAGGCAAGCTGCTCACCCTCCTTTTGCGCCTCGCGGGGGCGCAGAAAGTCGTGGAATTCGGTACCTTGGCGGGCTA
>JAJYMZ010000280.1 GCA_021786615.1 Acidobacteriota bacterium | reverse complement strand
ATTCTGGGCGCGGCCCTGCTGCTCGCGTCCCTGGCCTGCCGCTCACCCCGGAACAGCCTGGCCGAATGGATGCCATCACCCAATTTCAATGCCCGAAGGCCCCAGTTAATCGTCATCCACCACACGGCCGGCACCTCCTTCGACTATTCCCTGAAGCAGCTCAAGACCCACAACGACAGCGGCCCGGTGAGCGCCCACTACCTCATTGGCCGGGACGGCCGCATGGCCCAGCTGGTCTCGGATGACGGCCGGGCCTGGCACGCGGGCACCGGCACCTGGGGGCCCTACCGGGATGTCAATTCCCTCTCCATCGGCATCGAACTGGACAACAACGGATCGGAACCCTTTCCACCCGTCCAGATTGACGCGCTGCTCACCCTGCTGGAGGACCTCACCCGCCGCTTCCCCATCCCCCGCACACAGGTGGTGGGCCATGCGGACGTGGAGCCCATCCTCAAGGAAGATCCCAGCGGGTTCTTCCCCTGGAAGCGGCTCGCCGAGCATGGCTTCGGCCTGTGGCCTGACGAGGTTCTTCCAGAGGCGCCCCCTGGGTTCGATCCCTTCCAGGCGCTGGTGCTGATGGGCTACAACCTCAAGAACAAGAACGCGACCATCAGGGCCTTCCGCCTCCACTACCGCGGCGACCGGGAGAACGTTCTGGATGACAGGGATCTGCGGATCCTCTTCAACCTCCAAGGAAAAATCATCCGGATGGCCTCTGCTGGCGAGTCGGCGCCGAGCATTCCGCGGCAATGAAGTGAGCCTTGACCATAGTTAACTCTGACCCGCGAAGGGCCATAAAGGAAAAGCTAGAAGGGCCGCGAAAAGTCAATTGGCCTCGTGTATCGTCCTCACCCGATACCTAGAAGAAAGCTCACCACAAAGACACAAAGGCACAAAGAGACCCATCCTGTGCCAGCTTCGCGGATGAAATTCAGGCGGCCCGGCGACGGCCTCGCGCTACGTGTGATCCGCGCCGGGCCGCCTGAATTTGCGGGCCTTCAGCCCGCGGGCGCTACGCGCCCCCGCGAAGCGAATTTGGCTAAGGATCGACGATTTCGCAGCCCTTTGTGGGCATGCTTCATCGCCTGATGCCAGTGGATGAACAGGTTACATTTTTTTCGCGAATATTCGCGTCATTCGCGGTTCCAAGTTTTTTTCCGCTACCCTTCGCGGAATGGCTTTTCTGGCTGATGATCAGGGATGAACCATTGAAAGGATTCTGCCCGTGGGCTTCGCTCCTCTGGACTACGCGATCGTCGCCGTGTACCTCCTCGGCGTGACCGTGGCGGGAGTCCTGATCTCGGGCCGCCAACGCTCCTCCCGGGACTATTTCCTCGGCGGAAAGCAGATGGCCTGGTGGTCCGTGGGCTTTTCCATCGCAGCGAGCGAAACCAGCACGCTGACTTTCATCAGCATTCCCGGGCTGGCCTTCAAGGGGAACATGCATTTCCTGCAACTGGCCGCCGGCTATTTTCTGGGCCGCTTGATCGTGAGCGTGGTGTTCATCCCGGCGTATTACCGCGGCGATCTGGAAACCGCCTACGACTTCCTCGGCAAACGCTTCGGCCTCTCGCTGCGCAGGTTCACTTCCCTGGTGTTCATCGTCACGCGCCTGCTCGCCTCCGGTGTCCGCTTGTTCGCCACGGCTATCCCCGTGCACCTCATCACCGGCCTCGGCTATCCCGCGAGCATCCTGCTCATCGGCGGATTCACGCTGGTGTACACCTATCTGGGCGGGCTCAAGGCGGTGGTCGCGATGGATGTGGTCCAGTTGTTCATCTATCTGGGCGCGGCGGCCGTTGCGATGGGCCTCATCCTGCACCGCCTTCCCCACGGCTGGGCGGACGTGGCCGCCTTCGCTTCATCCCATGGGCAGGACAAATTCGCCTTCATCAATACCTCCACCGGCACGACGCTCATGGGGTTCCTCGCGGCCCCCTACACGCTGTTGGGCGGGTTGCTGGGCGGGACCTTCCTGGCCATGGCCTCCCATGGCACGGACCAGATGATCGTGCAGCGGCTCCTGGGATGCAGGACACGGTGGGACAGCCAGCGCGCCCTGATGCTCGACGCGGCCTTCATCGTGCTCCAGTTCGGATTCTTTCTCGTGCTGGGATTGTGCCTGTACGCCTTCTATGGCGGTGTCTCCTTCCAGCAATTGGGGCTCGCCTCCTCGGATGAAGTCTTTCCGAAATTCATCGTCGAGAACCTCCCCACCGGCATCGCGGGCCTGGCAGTGGCGGGCGTCCTGGCCTCGGCCATGGGCACCCTGTCCTCCTCCATCAGCTCGCTGGCTTCCTCGACCTACCTGGATCTGTTCAAGCTCACGGCGCGAGGCCGCGCCCTGGATAAACAGGGCGAGCTCCGCTGGTCGCGCCTGTTCACATTGCTGTGGAGCGTGCTCCTCATCGGCGGCGCCATGCTCTTCACCGACACGAAGAATCCGGTGGTGGAACTGGGGCTGAAGATCACGTCGTTCACCTACGGCGGACTGCTGGGAACCTTTCTGCTTGGACTGCTCTTCAAAAAGACGACGCAGATTGACGCTTTCATCGGCTTCGTGTGCGGATTGGCCGCCATGGCCGCGGTGCTGGCCTTCACGCCGATTGATTTCACCTGGCACACTTTCATCGGCTGCGCCGTGACGATCCTCGCTGGAAACGCGAGCCGCTTTCTGCGGGAGATGAAGGGTGTTCCAGCCCCTAACGAGTCCCCCTGACGGCGCTGCAAAGATCCGGGAACTTTTTTCAGCCCTCCGGGGAGGTTCGCAGTACATTGGACCCCAGCATTCAACAACTCAATCCATGGTGGCGCTTGGGGCATCCCCAACTTTTCAAGGAGATCGGCATGAACAAACGGTACTGGGGTTCTTTGGCGCTGGTTCTGGTGGCCCTCCCGGCGGCTGCCCAGCAGACCGGCACCATCACGGGCAAGGTGACCGGGAAGAATGGCCAGGGGATCGCCGGGGTCCGCATTGACGTGACCGCCAACGTGCTGCCCCAGCCCCGGCGGGCGCTCACGAGCGAGACCGGCGAATACCGCCTGCCCTTCCTGCCTCCGGGCGAATATGTGCTGACCTATACGCATGCCGACATGGCAACCGAGAAACGCAGCGCCTCCGTGGTGCTGCAGCAGAACACCGCCATCAACGTCAGCATGGCCACCGCGAAGGTCGCGAGCGCGAATGTCGAGGTGGTGGCCCAAGCCACACTGATGGACACCAGTTCGGCCGAACTCAAAACATCCATCAACTTCGAAGTCATCAACAGCCTGCCGGTGGGCCACGATTATCGTGACCTCATCAAACTCATCCCGGGCGTTCAGTACTCGCAGGACACGACGCGCGGCCCCAGCGCGGGCGGTAGCGGCCAGGATAACGTCCACCAGTTCGACGGCGTGAATGTGAACTTGCCGCTCTTCGGAACCCTTTCCGCCGAACCCTCGAATGCCGACGTTGACCAGATCGCCATCGTGCAAGGGGGCGCCTCCGCCACGGATTTCAACCGTTCCGCGGGGTTCTCCATCAACTCGGTCAGCAAATCGGGGACCAGCACCTTCAAGGGCGAGCTGTTGTATCAAATCATGCCAGCCAACCTGGTGGCGAAGCGCAGAACCATCAGCACCGCCGAGTTCGAGCAGAGCCTTAGCTACACCACAGCCAATGTGGGCGGCCCCATCGTGAAGGAAAACCTGTTCTTCTTCATATCCTATTACCGCCCAACCCTCACCCAGGAGCACCGTTCCAACTTCTATGGTCCTGTCCCTGAATTGGATAGCACCCGCGACGAGTTCTTCGGCAAACTAACCTTCGCCCCCACCCCGACCATCCTCTTTAACGCGAGCTACCGCACCTCGGATAGGGAATACCAGCACTATGGCGTTGGAGGACCTGCTACTGCCGCCTCCGCCAGCTCTGGCGGCAAGTCTACGCTGGATATCGGCATCCTTGAGGGCTCCTGGGCCGTCACGCCATCCAGCTTCCTCAATTTCAAGTACACCAGTTTCGCCAACAAGACCCAGGAACGGCCGGACACCCTCTCCGGAGTCAAGCCCGCGCTTGATGGGAGTGTCAACCTCAACGTGAACGCCTTGGATACC
>JAJYMZ010000267.1:711-4137 GCA_021786615.1 Acidobacteriota bacterium | reverse complement strand
CACCGTGGGTGCGCCCTATCGCCTGCTTCCGGTCATCACGGCCTCTGCTTTGATGCCCTCCACGCTCTCTATGCCCTCACCCGTGGCGCCTCAACCCCAGACCGCCAAAAGCCAGAGTGGTTACCCAGGGAGCAATCAGCAGAGTGGCCGGACCCTGGGCGAGCAGGAGGCCCGCTACACCGGCGCTCCCATCACCATTGACATTCCAAGCGCTGATTTGGGCACATTCCTTAGAATCATCGCCGACAGCATGCATCTGAATCTGATCATGGACCAGGATGTCCAGGGCACTTATAACTTCAAATTCACGGATACCCCAGCCGATCTCGTCCTCGACATGATTCTTAAGAATGCCGGTCTTGGCAAAGAAATCAGCCATGGCGTACTGCGTGTGGCCAAGGTGGAAAAACTTCAAAAAGAAGAGAATGACCGCAAAGCCCTGGACGAGGCGAAGGCCTTGTCCGGCGACCTGCAAAGCGTCAGCTATCCCCTCTCCTACGCCAAGGTCGGGGAAGTGAAGGGCATCCTTGAGAAGATCATCACCAAGCGGGGCAACATCATCACCGATGATCGCACGAACACCATGATCATCACGGACCTGCCTCGCAATCTTCCCCTCATTGCGGATCTCATCGCCCAATTGGATGTCCAGATCCAGCAAGTGGAAATCTCTGCCCGCGTCGTGGAAGCCAGCGGAAGCTTCGACAAGGCTTTTGGCGTCAAATGGCCCACCGCCAATGGGGGCGGTACCAATTTGACGGTTGGTGGGGCGGCCGCGCCCTGGGTCACCAGCAACGCTCCTTCCTGGAATTCCATCAACAACAGGCCGGGACCAGGGCAAAACGACGTTTCCCTTGGATTCGCCCCTGGCAAAGCCGGTGTCACCGATATCGCCGGAGCCGCGGCCGAATACTGGGTCTCCTTCCTGAGCAACCGCGTCAGCATCAATTTCATCCTTCAGGCCTTAGAGAAGGAAGGCAAAGTCAAGATTGTCTCCCAGCCCAAGTTGGTCACCCAGAACAACAAGGCGGCCAAGATCCTATCTGGCGAGAAAATTCCTTATCCGAGCCAGCAGGGTGGGGCCGCAGGAGGCGCCATTACGGTTGCCTTTGTAGAGGCGAACCTCGAGTTGGAGGTCACACCCCAAATCACCAACGATGGCACCATTCTCATGGATCTCAAGATCGAGAAATCCCAGGCTGATTTCAGCCGGACCGTACAGGGATCACCCACCATTCTCCGCAAGTCCATCACCACCACGGTGCTTGTGAAAGATGGTGGTACCGCGATTCTTGGCGGTGTCTACACCAACACCAACAGCAACGGCACGACGGGGGTCCCCTTCCTCTCCAAGCTTCCATTGCTGGGATGGCTCTTCAGAAGCAAAACCAACTCTGAATCCAATGCGGAGCTATTGATCTTCATTACCCCCAGGATCATCAAGAACTAACCACTTGCTCAACGGCAAAGGGCCCCGGAAGGGGCCCTTTGCCTGCTCCTGGGAATTGCCTATTTGCGGATGGGAAGGGTTCGCACCAGACGCTTGCAGGAATTGCAGAGGATGGTGAAGGTATCCGGCTGCTCGAAATGATATTTGAAACCAGGACCTTCCATGGGTTCCTGCGCGACTTTCTCCAGGCGGCCGAAATGGTACTCTGCGATGCGGACGCTTTGGGGAGCGGTAAGGTCCGCGCCGCAGTGGGTACAAGAGATGGCAGCCATTAACGCTCCTTCAATGATTCGATTCAATCAGGCCAACGTAGAAAAATGTACCAGATCAGAGCTGAACATCGAAGCCTCCAGGGCTATAGTTTGGCCGCCGGCGCAAAATATCTTGTTCATCAACGAGAGTGCGGCGGCATAAGGGACCGTAACGGACTAACATGAAAGGCACATGTCACCCCGCAACGGCTCCTGAGCACACCGTGGCCAACCCTGATTCTGAGCGCACCCCTGCATGATCATTGACTACGCCGCCATCACGCATCTCGGAAAAGTTCGCAAGAACAACGAGGATGCCTATCTAGTGAACGCGCTGGATGGTGAGGAGCCCATCGTCAATGGACCTCTGCGCATGCAAAAAGTCTGCAGGAGCGGCCTGCTGGCGGCCGTGGCGGATGGCATGGGCGGCGCAGCCGCGGGCGAGGTGGCCAGCCGCGAGGGCTTGGCGGCGGTGGCGCTGCATATTTTCGGCCACTGGGGCCGCTTTCCCGCCGAGGAGGCCACCGAAGAGGGCCTCCTGGAAACCCTCAAGGTGGCGGCCGAGGGCGCCAGCGAATCGGTGCTCCGCTATTCGGACAATGATCGTTCCTCCAGGGGCATGGGCTCCACCCTCACCGCCGCCGTGCTCTGGAATGGCCACGCCTACATCAGCCAGGTGGGCGATTCCCGCGCCTATCTTTTCCGCCGCGGGGAACTCCTGCAGCTCACAGTGGACCAGACCCTCGTGAACGAGATGGTCAACAGCGGAACCTTGACCCGGGAGCAGGCCCGCACCCACCCCCAGCGCAACATGATCACCCAGGCCATCGGCGCCCCTCAGCCCATCACGGCCGTGCTGGGCAAAGTGCCTTTGCGCCGCGGCGATCGCCTGCTGCTTTGCAGTGATGGTTTGCATGGCGAAATCACTGACGCCCGCATCCAGGCCAATCTCTCCTACGGTTATTCCACCCGCCGCACCCTGGAATTGATGCTCGAAGAAGTGCTTTTCCACGGGGCCCGGGACAACGTCACCGCTCTGCTGCTGGCCCTCGACGATCCAGGGTTTCCCCTGCCTGCGGATGGCGAAAAACCCGTGGTCATCAGTCCCTTGGAGTCCCTGCCCAAAGGCCGCAGGGCCAAGGACCCCAAGCAGGATCCCAAGCGCGGTGGCTGGCGCATCTTCGGAGGCAAATAGTGAGTCTCACCCAGGGTGGTGTGTCCCTGCGGCGCTTCCTCGTGATGGGTCCCGTGCCATCCGAGGAAGACCTCATCGCAGGTCTGACGCAGGACATGTTCAGGCCTTTCGAGGATGGCATGGAGGAAGAACGGGTGGGCTGGTGCGACTGGCGAAACCCGTTGATCCTTCCGCCCGAAGCGGACTGGGTGACGCAAGACCGCTTCGCGCTGTTCGCGTTGCGCATGGATACGCGGCGAGTCCCCAGCGCGCTCCTGAAGGCGCACGTGGACCTGCGGTTGCGGGATCTCATGCAGGAAAAGGATCTAGCCTTCATTGGCAAGGAAGCCCGCATCTCCCTTCTGGACGAGGTGAAGGTTGAACTGCTCCGCAAGGTCCTGCCCACCCCCAGGATCGTGGAGTTGGCCTGGGACCTGAAAGGCGGAATGCTGTGGACCACGGCGGGTTCGGGCAAGGCCCAGGGCGCGCTGCAAGGCCTCTTCCTCAAATCCTTCGGCTGCGAGTTGCAGCCCCTCGCGCCGCTGATGCTG
>JAJYMZ010000267.1:0-701 GCA_021786615.1 Acidobacteriota bacterium | reverse complement strand
CATCGCCCCTGAACTCCCAACGGAAGTCTTGATGGCCCTGGATCCGCTGGACCTCGCACTGGAAGAAGCATGAAACCCTTGAAGCCCATGGAACTCATTGAGCAGGGACGCTTCCTCGGCGAGGAATTCATCCTGTGGCTCTGGATGCGTGGCCTCGCCGAAGGGGGTGCCTCGGGGCAGGAGGGTGACCTCTCCAGCTGCTTCGTGGATGACGCCGTGATGCTCCAGAGCGAGCAGGGAGAGGTGAAGGAAATCTCACTGCGCAAAGGGAATCCGGCGGAGAGCCGGGAAGCGTTCGAAGCCATCAGCCGCGGCATGCGCCCCTCCCGCGCCAAGCTTAGGATCCTCGCCGGCGACATGGAGTGGGTCTTCACGCTGCAAGCCGCGGGTTTGGACATGAGCGGCCTCAAGCTGCCGCCCACGGCCTCCAAAGACCCCGTGGGCCGAATCACGGACCGCCTCTTTCTGCTGGAAGAAGGGGCCGGGCACCTGGAGCGGCGTTTCAAGCGGTTTCTTCAGGCCCGCACGGGGGATCCCGGCGCCCTGCAGGAATCGCTGAAAACTTGGGTCCGCGGAGGTCTTTCAGGGTCCGCCTTCAGCGATGAAGCCGAAGTGCCGTGGGAACCCTGAAGCCCTTTCTTCTTCTGGCACCTGCGGTGTGCCTCATCGCCGCGGACCCCGCCTCCGTGGAGATCAAGGCC
>JAJYMZ010000075.1 GCA_021786615.1 Acidobacteriota bacterium | reverse complement strand
AAGAGCTGGGTTTCGCCTTGCACTACCAGCCCCAGTTCCATTCGGATGGCAGGCTCCTGGGATTCGAAGCCCTCCTGCGCTGGCCCGACTCGGGCCAGGGCTCCGTACCGCCTTCGAAGTTCATTCCCCTCGCTGAGGAGACGGGATTGATCCACCCGCTCGGGGCCTGGGTCCTGGCAGAGGCCTGCGGCCAGATGATGGCCTGGCACCGGGCCGGATACTCAGGCCTCCGCATGGCCGTGAACGTGTCCCTGCTCCAATTCGAGAGGTCCGGCTTCCTGGAGTCCGTGGCGGAGGTTCTCGCTTCCTCTGGCCTGCACCCCTCCAGCCTGGAACTGGAATTGACCGAGAGCCTGGTGATGAAGGATCCCGATGGAGCGGCTTCCCGGCTCATGGCGTTGCGGGAGATGGGCGTGCAGGTGGCCATCGACGATTTCGGAACTGGGTACTCCTCCCTGAGCTACCTCCAGAGCCTGCCCATCGACACCCTGAAGATTGACCAGTCCTTCATCCGGGATATCGCCCTCCATATGGGGGGTGGATCCAATCCCATCATCGAGACGATCGTGGCTCTGGGCCACAACCTGGGCATGGTCTTGGTGGCGGAAGGCGTGGAGACCGCGGAGCAGCTGTCCTTCCTCACGCGGCTGGGGTGCGATGCCATCCAGGGTTTCCTGCTGGGGAAGCCCATGCCCGCGGAAGAGTGCGAGGCCCTGCTGGAGCGATGCTTCTCTAGCAGCAACTGAATCTGGTCCAAGCCCCGCTACAGGACTCCCGGCGCGCCGCGATAGACTGGAATTCTGTGCCCGGAGACTCAAATGAACCCCAATCAGTACCGCGAGGTGCGCCTTGAAAAGCTCGGGAAGCTGAAGGCCCTGGGCCTGGACGTATGGCCGCGCAAAGCCGAACGGAGTCATGGCATCAGCGAAGTCCTCGAAGCCTACGGGAGCCACGACGGCCCTGCCCTGGAGGAGCATCCGACCACGGTGTCGGTCATGGGGCGCATCACCGCCTACCGCGACAGCGGCAAGACCGCCTTCCTGAACATCAGCGAGGGCGGACAGAAACTCCAGGTCTATACGCGCAAAGACGCCCTGAGCGAAACCGATTGGGAGGTGGTGCGCCTGCTGGACATGGGCGATTTCATCAGCGTCACGGGCACGCTCATGCGCACCAAGACCGGCGAGCTCACCATACGCGCGTCCCGCATCCAATTCCTCTCCAAGGCGCTGCTGCCCTTGCCGGAGAAATGGCATGGTTTGCAGGACAAAGAGCTGCGCTACCGCCAGCGCTATCTGGATCTCATCAGCAATCCCGAGGTGATCCAGACCTTCGTGCTGCGCTCCAAGATCCTCGCGGGCATCCGCCGCTATATGGAGCAGCAGGACTATCTCGAAGTGGAAACGCCCATGATGCAGCCCATCCCCGGCGGAGCCACGGCGCGGCCCTTCACCACCCACCACAACGCCCTGGACATGCCGCTGTACCTGCGCATCGCGCCGGAACTCTACCTCAAGCGGCTCATCGTCGGCGGCTTCCACAAGGTCTTCGAGATCAACCGCAATTTCCGCAACGAGGGCCTCAGCGTCCGCCACAACCCGGAATTCACGATGATGGAATCCTACGCCGCGGGCGAGGACTTGAGGGACGTGATGGTGCTCACGGAAAATCTCTTCGCGGATATGGCGCGGCTCTGCGGCGGATTGGAGCGCCCTTTTGGCGAGAACGTCCTCAGCTACGCCACGCCCTTCCGCCGCCTCAGCTTGAAGGATGCCATCGCCGAATACGGCCATATTGAACGAGAGCGCCTGGAACGCGCGGAAGACATCGTGCATCTCGCCAAGGAAGCGCATCTCGAAGACATCGAAAAAAAGAGCCCCGGCGTGCTGTTAGGCGAGCTATTCGAGCACCACGCCGAAAAACAGCTCATTCAGCCCACGTTCATCATTGACTACCCCATCGAGCTGAGCCCGCTCACCAAGACCCTGCCGGGCAACGACATGTTCGTGGACCGCTTCGAGCTGTTCATCGGCGGCATGGAGCTGGCGAACGCCTATTCGGAACTGAACGATCCCGTGGACCAGCTGGGCCGCTTCATGTCCCAAATGGGGGAGCGCGAAAGCGGTAACGACGAGGCCATGATGCTGGACCTGGATTTCGTCAACGCCCTGGAGCACGGCTTCCCGCCCACTGGCGGCCTGGGCGTCGGCATTGACCGCATGGTGATGCTCATGACCAACGCCGCCAGCATCCGGGATGTGATCCTGTTCCCATTGATGCGGCCCCAGACTGAACAGGCCGGAACCGCGAATGACGCCGATGAACACGAATAAAATGAACTCGGCTGGGGGCTCTTCCCTCATTTTGGCGTTGAAAGCGGTGAAGGCCTTGGCCCCTGGACATTCCGGATAAACCTTAAACCACCGCAAGACCACAGGAATTAACGTCGTTATGTGGCTCAATCGGGGATCGCCCGAGCTGGAGTTTCGGCGCTTTGACAACCAACTTGAAAAAGCTTATTAACAGGGATGAAGGGGATAACAAAAACAAATCGACGCCAGTCACCAATGTTTTTTTATCCCCTCCATCCCCTTCATCCCTGTTTATTTTTGTTGATTCGCGAACATTCGCGCCATTCGCGGTTCCTTTTTTTAGAGGCTCCCATGTCCGTCCCGATGCTCGATCTCTCCATCCAGAACCAGGCCGTGAAGCAGAAGATTCTGGATGGCATCGGCGGGCTCATTGACCGCTCCAGCTTCATCCTGGGCGACAACGTGAAGGGCCTGGAAGCGGAGATCGCGGCCTACGCGGGGGCCAAGTTCGGCGTGGGCATGAGCAGCGGCACCGACGCCCTGCTGGTGGCGCTCATGGCCCTGGACGTGAAGGCCGGCGACGAGGTCATCATGCCCACCTTCACCTTTTTCGCCACCGCGGGCGTGGTGTCCAGGCTGGGCGCCAAGCCGGTGTTCGTGGATCTGGACCCCATGAGTTTCAACACCACGGGAGCGCTGGTGGAAGCGGCCATCACGGGCCGCACCAAAGCCATCCTCCCAGTGCACCTCTTCGGCCAGCTGGCGGACATGCCGGCCATTCTAGAGGCCGCGTCGCAGTTCGGCATTCCGGTCATCGAAGACGCCTGCCAGAGCATGGGCGCCAAGGGCTGGGGCCGGAGCGCCGGGCAGTTCGGCGACATGACGGCCTTCAGTTTTTACCCGACGAAGAATCTCGGAGCCTTCGGCGACGCGGGCCTGACCATCATCCGCGAAGATGAAGCCCTGCATGCGCGGGTGCGGCGCTTACGAGTCCACGGCATGGAGCCTGTGTACGTCCACCACGAAGTAGGCATGAACGGCCGCATGGACGAGGTGCAGGCGCTGGTGCTGCGGGCCAAGCTGGAGATGCTGGAAGGCTGGCACGAGGGACGCCGCATGCACGCTGCCTGGTATCACCGCCGGATGAAGGACTTGGCGCCCGATGAGGCGCGGCTGCCCCAGGAAGTGGTGCCCGACGGTCGCCACATCTACAACCAGTTCACGCTGCGCGTGGCGGGCGGGCGGCGCGACGCGCTGCAGGCGCACCTGAAGTCCCTGGGCATCGGCAGCGCCGTCTACTACCCCATCTGCCTGCACGAGCAGCCGTGTTTCGAAAACCTCGGTTATCAGAAAGGTCAATTCCCCGAAAGCGAACAGGCCGCCGCGGAAGTGCTGAGCATCCCGGTCTACCCCGAGATGAGCGAAGCCATGCTCGAAGAAGTGGCCACGGCCGTGCTGGGGTTTTTCGGCCGGAAGTGAAGTAATTGACGATTTTCGATTGCCGATTGCAGCTGCCATCACCCGCCGTTCTTCAATCGAAAATCGCAAATCGAAAATCGAAAATGCCTAGGCCTCCCCCATGGCCGCGGCGACGAAAGTATTCAGATCTTCCTGGGTATTCGCTGGCATCTCGAGGAAGTGCAGGCCCATGCCCACGAAAGCCATGGGTGGTTTTCCAGAAGGCGTCCCCAGCGTATAAATCACCTGGGCGCGGATATGGCCCTTGGGCAGCATGGGATGGTCCAGCACCAGGTCTTCCAGCAGCACGCCCTTTTCGAACAACCCGGCCTCGCTACGGTCAACCGTGGCGAACAGGCCGAGATCGGAA
>JAJYMZ010000153.1 GCA_021786615.1 Acidobacteriota bacterium | reverse complement strand
GATCTGCAAGAGCAGGGGCAATGTCGTGCGCCCGGATACGCTGCTGAAATTCGGTAATGACGCGTTGCGCTTTTACTTCATGCGTGACATGCAAGTCGGCCACGACCGCGGCTTTTCTATCGAGGGATTCATGGACCGGCTCAATGCGGATCTGGCCAATGGGCTAGGAAACTTGGCGGCACGCAGCATCACGATGATCCAGAAATACCGTGGCGGCGTGGTCCCGATTTTCCAGGCCCAGGACGACCTGGACCGCGAGATGGACAGCCAGGGCAAGGATCTCGTGGCCCAATTCATATCGAAGGCCAAGGCGGATGATTTTCATGGCGCCCTCGAGGGTCTCTGGACGCATTTACGTGTGCTCGATGGTTACATCGTGAAAGCCGAACCCTGGAAGCTTGCGAAGGATGAGGCCAATAAGGCGAAGCTGGACGCGGTGCTGGCACAACTCTATCGTTCCCTTCGGGCCACAGCGCTGCTGATCACGCCCGTGATGCCCACCATGGCCCAGTCGCTCTGGGAAAGCCTTGGAAGCGCTGGAACGGTCGCCAGCCAGCCCTTGGAAGATTTTGTGTACGACGCACCTGCGGTATCAAAGGTGGGTGACCCCAAACCCCTCTTCAACCGCATTGACAAGGAAGCCGAGATGAAAGCCATTGAAGAGGCGGTTGCTACGCCCGCTGTGGTTCACGCGCCCCTGGACGTACCGGAGCTGCGGCCCGTTATCGATTACGACACTTTCGCGCAGACTGACCTGCGAGTGGGCCAGATCCTCACCGCCGAGGCCGTCCCCAAGAGCAAGAAGCTCATCAGGATGACCGTGGATCTTGGCTTCGAGCAACGCGTCATTCTGGGCGGCATCGCCGCGGGTTACACGCCTGAAGAACTGATCGGCAGGAAGGTGGTGGTGGTCGCCAACCTGGCTCCCCGCGCCCTCATGGGCATCGAGAGCCACGGCATGCTGCTGGCCGCCAGCGACAATGCCAGCAAGCCTTACCTCATCGCCCCGCCGGACGACGCGAAGCCTGGCTTCATCGTGAAGTGATCTTTTAATTCTTGCTTTGTGGTGCCCCATGAAATTCATCAGCTGGAACGTCAACGGCTTCCGCAGCGTGCTCAAGAAAGGCTTCATGGAGTGGCTGGAAGCTGCGGATCCGGATGTCCTCAATCTCCAGGAGATCCGCTGCGAATGGGATGAGATTGACCTCGAAGTTCGAAAACAGCTTGAGGCGGGCTTCGATGTGTGCTGGTTTCCGTCCACGGCGAAGAAAGGCTACGCGGGTTCCGCCACGTTGACGCGGAAGGGCTCGGACTGGAGCCACACGAAAGGCCTTGGCCTGCCGGAAGTGGATGCCGAGGGGCGCATTATCGTCAGCACCCTGGGCGAGCTGACCTTCATCGCTGGCTATTTCCCCAACGCTTCCGCAGGACTGGTGCGCTTGCCCATGAAACAAAAATTCGCTTCAGATCTGGCGGCCATCCTGAAAGCACGGCACAAGAAGGGCGAAAAAATCATCCTTACCGGCGACATGAACGTCGCGCCCGAAGCAATTGATCTGGCGCGGCCCAAGGACAACCTGAGGAATCCTGGCTTCACTCCCGAAGAGCGCGAGGGATTCCAGGGCTATCTCAAGGCGGGCATGGTGGATGTGCTTCGGCACCGGAACCCCGGCGTGCCCGGCCTCTACACCTGGTGGACCGCCCGGGGCGGTGCCCGGGCCAAGAATGTCGGGTGGCGGATTGATCTCTTCCTGGTGAGCGAATCACTCATGCCGCGGGTGAAGGACGCGTCCATCCACGCGGAGGTGATGGGCAGCGATCACTGCCCCATCAGCCTAAGAATTGACGATTGACGATTGACGATTAGGGATGGCGCGTACCGCCGTGCCTCAATCGAAAATCGAAAATCGCCAATCGAAAATCATTGGCGGTCCACTGCCTTCAAAGCGCCTTGATGAACTCCTTGCATTCCCCGGCATGCTTGCCCGTGGGCGCCAGTTCCAGGCACTTCTTGAAGGCTTCCTTGGCAGCCTTCAAGTTGTTGTTGTTGGTCTCGATGAGGCCCAGCATGTAGTAGGAGTCCGGGAACTTGGGATCAATCTGGATGGCTTTCAGGATGCATTCCTTGGCTGCCTTGAATTTGTTGGCATTGTAGGCCGTGACGCCATCGTTGTAGGCGTTCTCGGGGCGCGGGCCCACGATCGCGTCCAGGGCGGCCTGATACTTGGCCACCGCTTCCTTGTCGCTCGCTTCCTTTGCGATGGTGAGCAGGGCTTCGACCACGCGCTGATCCTTGTTGTTCAGTTCGAAGGCTTTTTCCAGCAAGGGCTTGGCCTGATCGAGTTTTGCGGCAGCCTTGTCCTCTTTCCCAACTTCGTAGAGCACCACGCCATAGACGCGGGAAACGGTCTTGAGCTTCTCCTGGATCTCGCCTTTCGCGGTCTCATCCTTGGTCTTGGCCAGGGATTCGTTCAGGGCCGTGTAGGCTTTTCCGAACATGGGCTCGGCCTTTTTCCACTCCCTGGCGTTGTAGAAGCCGGTGGCCTCATTGAAGGCGGAATAGCCGGCATCCTCCAGCTGGGCGCCAGGATCCACCGGGGCGACGGTCGTCGTCGTGCCTGGAGCCGCTGCCCTCGCTTCGTCGGGTGTCATCAGGGTGAAGTCCCTCTTCATCAACTCACCCAACGGGATCTTGAAATGATCCTTCAGATCTACGAAGCCCGATGCATGCACCAGCGCGTCATACTCTACCGGGGCCAGGCCCACCTGGATGAACTTGCCCTTGGCATCTGCCTTCAGTTCTTTGCTGTAAGTGATATCCATCCGCTTGAGCGTCACCGTGGCGTTGGGGATGGGTTGGCCAGATTTCGTGAGCACCCTGCCGTTGATTCCACCCGTGGTGTCAGCGGACAAGGTGAGACAAACGACTGAAGTCAGGACAAAGGGGAACAGTCTGCGCATGGGATCCTCCGGAATCTAATGAGTACATGCTCCCACCCGGACAAGGGTGCGGACAAGTGATGGTTGGCACAATGGTGATACCTGTGGCCGATTCCACCGCAGGTGCCAGTGTGTGGTAGGCTTTTGGAAAATCCCGGGGTTCCAAATGAAGGCAACGGATCATGGATCTTCCTTTTCCAGATTGGTTCTTCTGGCTCTGAGTTGCATGTTCCTCTCTGCGTCGTTGGGGGCGTTGCCGCAGGTGGCGGGAAAGACAGCGCCATTGCCAGCCCCCATCCCCGCTGCCGCTCCAGCTCCCACTGGGCAAGTTCTGCCAGCTCCCGAGCTCATTCCTGCCATCGCTCTCAGCCACCGGGCCAAACGGCTCCAGGAGGCGTTCAAAAGCGGTGATCCCCAGGCCATCCAGGTGGCGGTTCAGGAAGTGGAACTGCTCCGGCGCGGCTATGCGACCATTGACGTGTTGCCCTTGGTGGATGCCATGGCCCTCTGGGCCCGTGAATTGGGCCGGGAAGGCAATCCGGATCTGGGGTTGCAAGTGATCCAGACCGTCGAGCGCTGGACTCCCGGCCATCCATCCCTCTTGGGAACCCGGATCGCGCTCATGAGGCAGCAAGGCATCCGGGGCTACATCTGGAGCCTGCCGGATGTGATCAAGCTCAATCAGTTGCGGATGACCCATCCCACCAATCGCTGGCTGTGGATCGTGCACCATGCCGGATGGATAAGGGTGATGGCAGCCATGCTGCTTTGGACCTGGACCTTCTGCCTCACGATGCGCTATCGCAGGGTCTTCCGGCACCTCTGGGAAGAAGGCCATCTGCGCCGCAGCATCAGCCCGCTGGTCCTGGCCCTGCTTGGAGGGCTGGCCATCACCTTGCCCGTGGTGGCGGGCCTGGACCCGAGCCTCATGGCCATGTTCTGGCTATGGCTCCTGGCGCCATTCTTGAACATGAAGGAAGTCAAAGCAGTTGTTTTCATTTTGCTGCTTCAGCTGGTACATCCGGTCCTGGCGGTCTTCGAACCCCAGGCTTCCTACGAGCCGCCCCCGAGCATTGTTTCGCTCCAGTTGCAGCCCCAGGTGCGCGTCGCCGATGCGCAAGTATTGAAATTTCTCCCGGAACAGGATCGCGAGTTCCTCAAAGGCTGGCAGCAGCTTCAGCGGCAGGACTGGGTGGCCGCCGAGAC
>JAJYMZ010000232.1 GCA_021786615.1 Acidobacteriota bacterium | reverse complement strand
GGATTCGAACCCCCGGTAAGTTGCCCTACGTCTGATTTCGAGTCAGGTGCCTTCAACCACTCGGCCATCTCTCCAGGACCATCCAGATTATCAGGATTGGGCGCGCTTGGCTTTGAAGAAGGCTTGGAGCTGGGCCCGGCATTCGGGTTCCAGCAGGCCGCCTTTGAATTCGATTTCGTGGTTCAGGCGGGCGCTTTCCAGGGCGGGAAGAAGGCGGCTCACGCCCACCTTGGGATCGCTGGCGCCATAGATCACTTTGGCCACCCGGGCGTGGATCAGGGCCCCGAAACACATCAGGCAGGGTTCCAGGGTGACATAGAGCGTGGCGCCGCCCAGCCGGTAGTTGCGCAGGTAGCCCGCGGCGTCGCGCAAGGCCTGGATTTCCGCGTGGGCGGAAGGATCGTGGAGGGACACGGGGCTGTTGTGGCCCCGGCCTGCCGCCTGGCCTTCCACCACCAGGATGGCGCCGATGGGGACCTCATCCTGGCGGGCCGCCAGCTCTGCTTCGTCCAGGGCGAGCCGCATGAAGTAGAGATCATCACTGGACCACATGGATTCATTGTGAGGAACTAGGATTGTTTGAGGGGAAACGATTATTATCCCGCATCGGTCCTGAATAAAACAGCATATTAATGCATATTTTTCACCGCTACACTTGATGAGGTTCTCCGAAGGACCCATCCCATCACAGCCCTGCGAAGCAAGTGCGTTCGCGGGGTTTTCCAGAGAGGGAAAGCGGTGCTAGCCCATCTGATCCTCAAGGACGGCGCGGTATTCAGGGGTCGCGCGCCCTTGGGCTTCGGGGGCAGCGGCGAAGCGGTCTTCACGACGGCCATGGCGGGCTACCAGGAGATCCTCACGGACCCCAGCTTCGCCGGCCAGCTGGTGGCCATGACCTTCCCGGAGCAGGGCATCTACGGCATTCAGCAGGACCTGCGGGAATCCTCCCGGCCCTGGGCCACGGGCATGCTCTGCCGCAGGGTTTCAGGCACACCGGACCACAGGCTGTCGGAGAGCGATCTGGGGGGCTGGCTCAAGCGCCACCATCTTCCCTTGATGACCGACCTGGACACCCGCGCGCTCACGCAGCGCATCAGGGACGCGGGGGCTCAGCCGGCGATCATCTGGACCGAGGCCGATGGCGACCTGGAAGCAGGCAAGGCCAGGGCCTTGGCGCTGCCGGACATGATTGGACAGGCTCTTTGTTCGTCTGTGAGCTGCAAGGACCGCTATGAGATCCCCAACGAGGCAGCGAAGTTTAGGGTGTCAGTGCTGGATGGCGGCATCAAGGATTCCATCCTGAAATTGCTGCGGGCGGCGGGCCTTCATCTGGAGGTGTTCCCCTGGGACGCGCCCGCATCGGAGCTGCTGGCGCCGCGCTTCCAGGGCGTCTTCCTGAGCAACGGCCCCGGCGATCCCGCAGCCTTGCCTGCCATGCAGCGCGAGGTGGGCAAGCTCATTGGCGAGCGTCCCGTTTTCGGGATTTGTCTCGGCCATCAACTGCTGGGCCACGCCTTCGGCGGCTCCACCTTCAAGCTGAAGTTCGGCCATCGCGGCGCCAACCAGCCGGTGCTGGATCTTAGAACCGGCCGGGTGGAAATCACCGCGCAGAATCATGGCTTCGCCGTGGACGACACGACCCTGCCCGCGGACATCGAAGTGACGCACCGGCATCTCAGCGACGGCACCGTCGAGGGCTTGCGGCACAGGACCCTGCCGATCTTCTCGATCCAGCATCATCCCGAGGCGAGCCCCGGGCCTCACGATGCGCGGGGCGCCTTCGGGCGCTTCGTGACGATGATGGAGGATTTCCGCAAATGAACCTGAAACCGCGAAGGGCGCGATTTCCGATGCTCCATCGCTCGCGTTTTTCAATCTGTGTGATCTGTGCAATCTGTGGATTCATGATCCTTTGCGCGCTATCAGTGCCGGGTGGTTCTAAGCTGAGGTTCGTGGATACCCAGGACAATCAATTCGCGAGCATTCGCGCGATTCGCGGTTCCATGTTTTTGGTGATCCATGCCCAAACGATCTGATCTGAAGAGCGTCCTGGTCCTCGGCAGCGGACCCATCCAGATCGGCCAGGCCTGCGAGTTCGACTACTCGGGAACCCAAGCGCTGAAGGCCCTTCGCGAGGAAGGCATCCACACCATCCTGCTGAATTCCAATCCCGCGAGCATCATGACGGACCCAGGCCGCGCGGACGCCACCTACATCGAACCGCTCACGCTTCGAGTCCTCGAAAAAATCATCCAGGCGGAAAAGCCCGACGCGATCCTTCCCACCGTGGGCGGCCAGACGGCGTTGAACCTGGCCATGGAAGCCCATCAGAGCGGCCTTCTGGAGAAGCACGGCGTGAAGCTCATCGGCGCGCAGCCCGCGGCCATCGAGCGCGGCGAGGATCGGAAGGTTTTCAAAGCGCTTATGGATGAGCTGGGCCTTGAGACCTGCCGCGGAGGCTTCGCCCACACCATGGAGGAAGCCCGGGAGCTGTTGCGGGAGACCGGCTTTCCGGCCATCATCCGGCCTTCCTTCACCCTGGGCGGCAGCGGCGGCGGCATCGCCTACAACATCGAGGAGTTCGAGACCGTTTGCCAGCGCGGCCTGGACCTTTCGCCCACCAAGCAATTGCTCATCGAGGAAAGCATCCTGGGGTGGAAGGAATTCGAACTGGAGGTGGTGCGCGATCTGGATGACAACGTGGAGATCATTTGCTCCATCGAGAATCTCGATCCCATGGGCATCCATACCGGCGACAGCATCACCGTGGCGCCGGCCCTCACCCTCACGGACCCCGAGTACCAGCGCATGCGGAACGCCGCCATCGCCATCATTCGCGGCGTGGGCGTGGAAACGGGCGGCTCCAATATCCAGTTCGCCCTGAACCCCGAGGATGCCCGCGTCATCGTCATCGAAATGAATCCGCGGGTGTCCCGCAGCTCCGCGCTGGCTTCGAAGGCCACGGGTTTTCCCATCGCCTGGGTGGCCACGAAGCTCGCCCTGGGCTACCGGTTATGGGAATTGCCCAATGTCATCACCGGCCGCACCAAGGCCGCTTTCGAGCCGGTGCTGGATTACGTCGTCATCAAGATCCCGCGCTTCACCTTCGAGAAATTCCCCCAGGCCGAAAAGGTCCTGGGCACGCAGATGAAAAGCGTAGGCGAAGTCATGGCCATCGGCCGGACCTTTCAGGAGGCGCTGCAGAAGGGCTTGCGCTCCCTGGAGGAAGGCCACGATGGACTCAGCGGCGCCATGGAAGGAAAACTGGATCTGGCGCGGCTTCGCGAGCATCTGCTCATTCCAGGACCTGAACGGATCTTCTGGCTGTACCACGCGCTGAAGGCTGGGCACACCGTGGAGGAACTGCATCGCCTGACGAAAATCTCGGAATGGTTCCTGCGGGAGATGGAAGAGATCGTGGTCCTGGAAGGGCGTCTGCGCGGTTTCGGCCTCGACCGCCTGCCGGGGGAGCTGCTCGAAAGAGCCAAGCGCGCGGGCTTCAGCGACGGGCAGATCGCGGCCTGCTGCGGAGGCGCGGATACCGAGGTGAAGGCCCGCCGGCACACGTTGAACATCCATCCGGTCTTCAAGCGCGTGGACACCTGCGCCGGTGAATTCGAAGCGGAAACGCCGTACCTGTACTCCACCTGGGAATACGGCCAGGAGGGCAGCGATGCCGGGAACGAGGCGCCGCCCACGGCCCGCCGGAAGGCCATCGTGCTGGGCAGCGGGCCCAACCGCATCGGGCAGGGCGTGGAGTTTGATTGCTGCTGTGTGCAGGCCGTGGAAGCCATCCGCACCAGCGGGGTGGAGGCCATCCTCATCAACTGCAACCCGGAAACCGTCAGCACGGATTTCGATATTTCGGATCGGTTGTATTTCGAGCCGCTCACCCACGAGCACGTCAAGGCCATCGTGCGCCGAGAAGCGCAAAATGGCGAATTGCTGGGCGTCTTCACCCAATTCGGCGGGCAGACGCCGCTGAAACTTTCCCAGCGCCTGCACACGGAAGGCGTGCCGCTGCTGGGCACCTCCCACCAGACGATCATGGACGCCGAGGACCGCGAACGCTTCGGCCAGGTGCTCACGCGCCTCGGCATCCCGGTGGCGAGCTGGGGCATGGCCTCCAGTTTCGACCAGGCCCGCACCGTGGCCCATCAAATCG
>JAJYMZ010000111.1 GCA_021786615.1 Acidobacteriota bacterium | reverse complement strand
CGCAACGGCGAGGTGGATGCGGGGCTCATCAGTTCCATTGAATACCTGCGCATCCCCAACCTGAGGATTGTTCCAGGGCTGTGCATCGCCTCGCCCAAGCGCGTCCGGAGCGTCGTGCTGCTCTCCAAGGTTCCACCGGAGGAAATCAAGTCCCTGGCGCTGGACACCTCCTCGCGCACCTCCGTGGTGCTGGTCCAGCTGCTCCTCCGGGAACGCTATGGCGTGAATCCAGCCATCAGCGACATGGCGCCGGACATGGAAGCCATGCTGGCGGATCACGATGCGGCGCTGATGATCGGCGACCAGAGCATGCGGGCCCGGAGAGAGGGCCTGCTGGTGCTGGATCTCGCGGAGGAATGGTTCGAATGGACGGGCCTGCCCTTCGTCTTCGCGCTGTGGACCGTTCGCGATGAAGCGCCCCAGCTGGATCTCCCGGGAGGAGTCGGCACCTTCTTCCACAAAAGCTTGGAGAGCGGCATGGCCCATATCCCGGACATCGTGGAGGAGGCCCGCCGCCACATTCCCTGGACCAAGCTGGAACTCACCGAATACCTCACCGGGAACATCCACTACCACTTGGGCGAAGCCGAGCTCCAGAGCCTTTCGCTGTTCTTCGGGAAGGCCGTGAGCCACGGCTTCGCGGAGGAGCGCCTGCCGCTGAAGTTCCTGTAAGAATCAAGGCCGCCCACCCACCTGGCTTCACCGTGGGCGATGGGTGCGGGCATGATGAATCATCCGTCTTTTTGTGGAGCCACCTTGAATCTCGCCCTGCTCTTCCGCGAACACCTGGCCCAGCGCATGAAGGATGGCGAGGCGGCCATGGCCCGCACGGGCTTCGAGACCCTGGTCATCAGCAGCGGCCTGCAGTTCGAGTATTTCGCCGATGACCGGGAGGCGTCCTTCTACGGGACGCCCCATTTCCTGCACTGGTGCCCCCTGGAGGGGCCCCAGCATCTGCTCAAGATCCAGCCGGGCAAGAAGCCCATCCTGATCCGTTTCGCGCCGGAGGATTTCTGGTATCTCCAGTCGCCCTTGGGTTCCCCGTTCTGGGCAGACAGCTTTGACCTGGTGGAGTGCGGCACGGTGGACGAAGTTTGGGCGGCCCTGGGCGCATGTCCCAAGGGCGCCTACATCGGCGATGAACCTGATCGAGCGGAAGCGGCGGGCCTGTCCGCGAACCCCGAAGGCATCACCAAGCACCTGGACTGGACCCGCAGCTTCAAGAGCGACTACGAGCTGGCCTGCATGGACGATGCCCAGCAGATGGGCGCCCGGGGGCATCGCGCCGCCAAACAGGCTTTCCTGGGCGGCGCTTCGGAGCTGGAAATCCACTGGGCCTATGTCCAGGCCGTGGGCTGCCTGGATGAAGACCTGCCCTACACCAGCATCGTGGCCCTGAATGAGATGGGCGCCATCCTGCACTACCACGGCAAGCGCAAGGACCTGCGCAACGGCGCGACGCTGCTGCTGGACGCCGGCGCCCGCTGCAACGCCTACGCCTCCGACATCACCCGGACCTTCGCGGCGGATCGCTGCGACCCGCGCTTCGCGGATCTCATCGCTTCCATGGAGAAGGCTCAAGCGGCGCTTTGCGCCATGGTGAAGCCTGGGCTGCACTATGGGGAATTCCACCACCAGGCCCACTTCAAGATCGCCGACATCCTGCTGGAACATGGCCTCCTCAAGAATACCGATCGCGATGAGGCCGTGGCGAGCGGCTACACCAAGCCGTTTTTCCCCCACGGCCTCGGCCATCACTTGGGCATCCAGGTCCACGACGTGGCGGGCAAGCAGCTGGGGCCGGACGGCACACCGGCGCCCCAGCCGCCGGAACATCCCTTCCTGCGCACCACCCGCATGATCGAAGCAGGCAACGTCTTCACCGTGGAGCCCGGCCTCTACTTCATCCCCATGCTGTTGCGCCCCTTCCGCGGCGGTGACAAGGTGGAGCACTCCTCAAAATTCAACTGGGCCCTCATTGACGCCCTGACACCGTTTGGCGGCATCCGCATCGAGGACAATTTGTTCGTGACCCAGGATGGCCACCGGAATCTGACGCGAAAACACCTGCCCGAGTGATGACCCTTCAAAGGATGCCTTCATGAATCAACGCCTGCTCTCCCTGCTTTTCACCACCGCGCTCGCGGCGCAGCTTCCCGTCGCGCCTCCGCCCCAAGCCGCGCCCAGGCCTGCCGACGGAACACTGTTGAGCCTTGAAAGCCTCTACCATCCCACGAAAAAAATCCCATTCACGGAGTGGCCCAAGACGCGCTTCGCGTGGATGCCGGATGGCGCGCTGCTGGCCACGAAAACCGGCGAGGGCAAGCTCAGCATCACGCGCATGGACTTGAAAAAGAACGTGAGCGCTGCCTATGTCGAGCCGGACCAGGCCGTGGCCGAGCTCGTCAAACTTGGCGCCAACCAGGAGACCGCGAAACAATCAGTGCAACGCGGGGCCTTCACCTGGGACAAGGATTTCCACCAGTTCATCGTGGCCGTGGATTCGGATCTCTACCAAATCGAGCTCGGCACGGAGGGCCTCAAAGCCCGGCGCCTGACCTCATCCAAGGAAGCGAAGGATGATCCAACCTTCAGCCCCGACGGGAAAAAAGTCGCCTTCCTTCAAGGCAACGATTTGTATGCCGTGGATCTCGGCACCGGAAAGGAGACGCGGCTCACCACGGGAGGTTCCGAAACCCTGTTCAATGGGCGATTGGATTGGGTCTACCAGGAAGAAGTTTATGGCCGCGGGACCTTCCGGGCCTTCTGGTGGTCGCCAGACAGCCAGCGCATCGCGTTCCTGAGCCTGGACGAGTCCAAGGTGCCGGTCTACACGCTGGTGGACGACCGCGGCGTGCCCCAGAAATTGCTGACGGCCCGCTACCCCAAACCCGGCGATCCCAACCCCATCGCGCGCCTGGGCGTGGTGGATCTGAACGGGCAGGCCACCTGGATGGAGGACCCTTATCCAGGCAAGGAAACCCTGCTGGTGCAAGTGGGCTGGGACCCGAAAGGACTGCTGCTGGCCAGCTACCAGGACCGGCTCCAGACCTGGCTGGAGCTGCGCCGCTTCGAGGGGACCACCAGTTCCTTGATGCTGAGGGAAAGCGGGAAAACCTGGCAGGAACGATTGCCCCTGCCGACCTTCCTGAAGGATGGCGGCTTCATCACAGAATCGGATCGCACGGGCCATCGCCATCTCTACCGTTACGACAAGAAAGGCAAACTGCTGCGGGCCATCACGGCGGGCACCTGGGAAGTGCGGGAATTGTTCGGCGTGGACGAAAAGCTAAAGCGCGTCTACTTCAGCGCCTCGGAAAACAATCCCGCGGGCCTGGATGGATACAGCGCGGATCTCGAAGGCGCCGTGCCCAACGGGCTCATGACGCGCCACACCCTGCGCGGGGGGACGCATCGTCTGAAGTTCAGCCCTGATTTCCAGGTGGCGGTGGACACCTGGAGCGATGCCCATAGCCCCACTCAAGTGGGCCTGGTGAATGCGGATGGCCGTGTGCTGAAAGCCCTCGATGCCCACGTGACCAAGGAATTCAAGGACATCCGCTTCGGGCACGTGGAATTCCAGACGGTGCTCACCAAGGACGGCTTCCCCATGCCTACCATGCTGGTGCTGCCACCGGACTTCAACCTCAGCAAAAAATACCCCATCATCCAGCACATCTATGGAGGCCCACAGGCTCCACAAGTGCTGGACGCTTTCTCCCCCTCGATGCTCTGGTACCACTTCCTGGCCCAGCAAGGCTATGTGGTGTGGGTCTGCGACAACCGCAGCGCGTCCAACAAAGGGCTGGCCAGCGCGGAAGGGATTTACAAACGCCTGGGCGAACAGGAACTCCAGGATCAACTGGATGGTCTTGAATGGCTGGGCAGGAAGCCCTGGGCGGATATGAGCCGCGTGGCCCTGGAAGGCTGGAGCTATGGCGGGTTCATGACGGCCTACGCCCTGACCCATTGCCACAAGTACAAGCTCGGCCTGGTGGGCGCGCCGGTCACTGATTGGCGGCTCTACGACAGCATCTACACCGAGCGCTACATGGGCTTCCCTGGGGAGAATGCCGCGGGCTATGACGCCACCTCGGTGCTGAAAGCGGCCAAGAATCTCCATGGCAAGGTTCTGCTATTCCATGGAACGCTGGATGACAACGTGCATCCGCAGAACACCATCCAGTTCCTG
>JAJYMZ010000306.1 GCA_021786615.1 Acidobacteriota bacterium | reverse complement strand
GCGGCCTTCTTCGGGGCTGCCTTCTTCTTGGCGGCGGCCTTCTTCGGGGCTGCCTTCTTCTTGGCGGCGGCCTTCTTCGGGGCGGCCTTCTTCTTCGGGGCTGCCTTCTTCTTGGCGGCGGCCTTCTTCGGGGCTGCCTTCTTGGCGGCGGCTTTCTTCGGGGCTGCCTTCTTGGCGGCGGCTTTCTTCGGGGCTGCCTTCTTGGCGGCGGCTTTCTTCGGCGCAGCTTTCTTCGCGGCCGGTTTCTTAGCGGCGGCCTTCTTCGGCGCGGCCTTCTTCGCCGCTGGCTTCTTGGCTGCAGCAGCAGGCGCAGCTGGCATGCCAGCGATCATGGGTTCGGTTTGTGCCATTTTTGGCTCCTTAGGGCCCTTGCGGGCAGGGTTAGAGGTGGAGCTTGGTGATGTTGCTTTGAGTGTAGGCAATTTTGTGGATTGCGCACCCTTCTCTTTGATTTTTATTTCAATTTCTTTTTTCGCGGGGATCGCCGTACCCTCGGTGGCCTTGACTTTCGGCTTCGCCGTTTTCTTCGCAGGCTCAATGCCAGCAAGGATCTGCGCGAACCGCTTGCCCGGATAAAACTCATCCAGCAACGCGTCTCCGATGATCACGCCATGGACACCCATGGACTCGAGTTGCTTGATTTGAGCGAGCGTGTTGACCCCGCATTCGATCATGCGCAGGCATTTTTTGGCCGGCACTTTCTTGAGCAGGGCGATGGCCGCCTCCCAGGAAGGCTCCCAAGTGTCGAGATTTCGTCCCACGACGCAGATGAGGTCCGCACCGGCTTCCATGGCCTTCTGAAGGTCCGGCTCACTGCTGACTTCCACCACCACATCGAGCGATTTCATGGCGGCCAGCTTCAAGAGGGCCTGCATCCGCTCCACCGGGAGAAGCGCCGAGACGAGACTGATGGCGTCCGCGCCGAGGATCTTGCTTTCCTCCACCTGGTATTCCTCCAGGATGAAGTCGCGGCGAAGGAGGGGGCACTTCACCTGGCCCCGGACCTCCGAGAGATGCTTGTCCTCGCCGAAATAGAGAAAACGATCCGTGGCCACCGAGATAGCCCGGGCACCATTGTCCACCAGGCTCTTGGCGTGGGTGGCGGCACGGTAGGATTCACGGACCTGGCCCCGAAGGGGATTCCCGCCCGCGACTTCGGCGATCACGGTGATGCCGGTCTGGCTGAGTTCCTCTTTCAGGGAATGGTGGCCCCGATAGGCGTCCTTCACTGCCGCAGGCCCGCGCTGTTTTTTGATTTCGACGTCAAGGGCTTTGAAGATGGCGATTTTTCTTAGCATTCTACTGCCTCCGTGATCGCTGCCCCTGCTGTACCTAGCATCCATTCTCCGAAAAGAAAAACGGCTGAATCGAACTCATCTGAACTGTCCCGCTGGAATTCAATCAAAGCAGCGATTCCTTCAGGGTCAACCAAAATATTGATTCTTTCAAACTAATCTTGGGCCCGGAATGATCTCCGCGCAACCCTTAAGAGCGTGTTTCAGAATGGGGCGATGCCGCGCTGGGAGCGCCGGGCGAGCGGGGCAAGGCTGCCGACCACGGCGTATCGTCCATACGCCACGGGAGGGTAACGCAGCCCCGCGAAGCCCGCCGCCCCAGCCCGAAGGGACGGGGCCAGCCGCGCGCACCGCGGCGTCACGGGCCTTGTGCGTATGATCTATACGTCGCTGCGGCCCCTTCCTTGCGCTGCATCGCGGCTGGCCGCCGTCGCGGCGCCGTCCCATTCTGAAACACGCTCTAAGTGTTAATTTCTGTCCTATGCAAACCCGCTGCTGGAGCCAAAATGCAGATCGTCATCCTGGATCACCCGCTCGCCCACCACAAGCTCGCGTTGCTCCGCGACCGCCGGACACCCGTGATGTTGTTCCGGGACCTCACGGTTGAATTGGGGCTGCTGCTGGCTGTGGAGGCTACCCGAAATCTTTCCACCGAAGGCCGGGAACTCGAAACCCCTCTGGAAAAAATGAGCGGCCGGGTGCTCACCAAGCTGGATCCAGCGCTGGTTCCGGTCCTTCGGGCCGGGCTGGGCCTGGTCCCATCTTTCCTGAAACTGCTTCCCACGGCGAAGGTCGGCCACATCGGCATGTACCGGGACCACGCGTCCCTCAAGCCGGTGCCTTACTACCGGAATTTCCCGCCGATGCTTGAGGCCCGCGCCATTTATCTCTTGGATCCCATGCTCGCCACCGGAGGAAGCGCCTCAGAAGCCATCCAGGAAGTAAAGGATGCCGGGGCGAAGGACATCACGCTGGTCTCGATCATCGCCGCGCCCGAGGGCCTCGCCCGGTTGGAGCGGGACCACCCAGATCTGCGGATCGTGGTGGGCGCCGTGGACCGCGGGCTCAACGAGAAGGGATACATCCTCCCTGGCCTCGGCGATGCGGGGGACCGCATCTTCGGAACCGTCTAGGCCGTTGTGACAAATTTACCTCGGCATTTCGGTGACGATACGGCATAGAGGCTCCAGCTCTACGAACGAAGTGAGTAGGAAGGCGCACTGCGCCCGATAGCTGGAGGGGCCGTAACAAAATACACAGAAAAGCGCTGGTGATTTCGTAACGGCCTCTAAGATTCGCTGGTGGGGTCCCACCACGCCTTGACCTGCTGCCAGAAGGTCGGTTTGGGTTTCGGGGCTTCTTCAGGCGGTTCATCCAGGGCGGTCATGTCCACTTCCTGCGGAATGGGTAGCAAGGGATTCAATTCGATCGCCTTTCGGTAATTCTGGGCCGCTTCGCGCTTGAAGCCTTTGCGGTGGTACAGCTCGCCCATGAGTGCGTAAGGCTCGCCAGCCTTGGGACGCAGCTTGTTGGCAGCCTGCAGTGCGTCCATGGCCCGCACGGACCAGGCGGGATTGGCCATCCGAAGCCGGCCTAACAACAACCAGGAGTCGAAGGCCACTGTTCCTTCAGGAGCCAACCTCACCGATTCTTCCAGAAGCCGCACGGTCTCGCTGGTGCGGTCCTGAAGCAGCAAATATTTTGCCCGCTTGTACACCTTCAGCGCGTTCTGTTCGGGGCTGAGGGTTTCTTCCGCGCCTTCTGGAAAGGCGTTTTCTGGCTGTTCCAGCGCGATTCCCGAATCTAGGATGGGGATCTGGACCGCTCGCGTCGGTGAATCGAATTCAAGGCGGTTTGGTTTTTCGAGTGGGGCCACTGCGATTTTTCGGGCGGGTTCGAGTTGGCGAACAAGTGGCACCACATCTGGAGTGGATTTGGAAGGGGATGTTGCGGGGGCCGGTGGAAGGATGGGTATCATCGGCGGCGTGATGGGTTGAGTGGGCTTTCGATGTTTCACGGGAGAGGGCATTTCCCCCTTGGCGAGATTCAGCCCGGAAAGCGCCCAGAGCGTCACGATGAGCCTTGCGGTTTCCACCTCTTCCATGCCCGTGAGGGAGACCAGGGTCTCAAAACCCATGGGGTCCTTGCCCAGGAAGGTCAGCACATAGGCCATCTGCGGTGTGAGGGGAAGGTCTTTCAGGGAATTCAGCAATTCGGGCGGTGCCTCCCACCGCCAATCCGTGGAGGATTTGAAAAGGTCACAGACATCCGAAAGCGTGGCCAGATCTTGAAAGGTCTCCCAGACCATGCGCCTGTAATCAAGGGGGAAGTAGAGATCAAGATCCAGATCACCACCCAGGGACGCATCCTTCCACTTCATATCCACAATGGGATGCTCCATGGCGTTGAGCAGGATCTGACGCATCAATGTATATAGATGGTCGTCTCGCTCCTGCACACTTAGGAGCCCCCATTTCACCAACCGGTCCCCGAACCGGACCCCGGAGCTGTCCGCCAGCAATTCCTGAAGGGCATCCCAATCCAGCACGCCCCGCCGGATGAGATAGTTCCCGAACTGTTCACCGGCTACTTCGCTCTTCAGATAGACCAAGTTGCCGTTCACCCAATACAAGTAGCGCGTGCCATCGCTCTGCTCCAGCATCAGCTCACCGTTCTGGGCTTCCTGACGCAAGCTGCCCATCAACGCCGGTAGAAATTGGCGAGTGTGGGCTTCAGACATGGCTGCTCCTGGCTGTGGAAAAAATCTCTCTATAAGCTGGGCTGAAATTGCCTAAAAGGGAAGAGTCTTTGGTTGGGTCTTGATTTCGGAACGTCCTATGCTTTATCAGCATCACGGCCGTGAGCCTCAGGGGGGAAGCAACCATGTTTGAAAAACTTGGCAAGTTTCACATCAAAAAGGTATTAGGCCAAGGGGCCATGGGGGAAGTTTATCTGGGCGAAGATCCCTCCATCGGCCGCCAAGTGGCCATCAAGACGATCCTGCCGAGCGCCGCCCAAGGGGACGAGGCCAAGGAACGCTTCGAGCGCGAGGCCAAGGCCGCGGGCGCGCTCAATCACCCGAACCTCGTGACCATCTATGAATTCGGCGAGGATCAGAACGTGATGTATATCGCCATGGAGTTGGTGCCCGGCCATGACCTGCAGGAATTGTTGGCGGACCAAACCCTGACCCAAACCGAAGTCCTAGAAGTGCTGGGCCAGGTTTGCGATGGGCTGGACTATGCGCATCGCCAGGGTGTCGTGCACAGGGACATCAAACCCTCGAACATCCGCGTCCAGCGCGACGGAAAGAAATTGCGCGCGAAAGTGATGGATTTCGGCGTGGCGCGCGTTGCGAATTCCGACATGACCGCCACGGGCATGGTGATGGGCACCGTGAGCTACATGGCGCCGGAATACATCCGCAGCGGCAAGCCAGATCCGCGCAGCGACCTCTTCGCGGTGGGCGTGATCCTGTATGAGGCCCTGAGCGGCCGCAAGCCTTTCAATGGCGACACCACTCCCACCATTCTCTATAAGATCGTCAACGAGGCTCCCGAGCCCATTGATCTGAGCATCCTCCAGGGCATCAGCCCCCTCGTCCGCAGCGTCCTCGACAAGGGTCTTTCCAAGGACCCGGAGACCCGCTATCAGACTGGTGAAGCCTTTGCGAAGGCACTGCGTGCCGTCAAAGACCCCACCTGGCAAGGCGTGGCCCCAGAGGCCACCGCCGTGATGCAGAGCGGCGCCGCGGCTGCTCCGGCCCCGATCGCCCCCACAGCCATTCTCCCGTCGGGAACGGCTCAGAGAATACCCAGTCAAGTTCCCCCCACCGCAAGCGTGGCTGCGGGACCGGTCACGCCGCCAGCCCTGCCACCACGTTCCGTGCCAGCGCCCTCATCCAAATCAGGTTCGGGTGCCCTGGTGGCGCTCCTGGTGGCGGGGGTCGCGGTGCTGGCCATCCTGGGCGGCGGCGGGTTCATGGGCTGGCGGTGGTGGCAGGCAAGGCAGGGTCAACCGGCCCTCGCCCAGGATGCGGTCTCTCCAGAGCTTCATGCGGCAGCTGCTCCCACGACAGCAACCCCATCCACCACACCTGAACTGAAACCCACGCTGCCCGAGGTTACTGGGCGAACGGGCGGAGGCATCAAGGCTCCCCAGAAGTCCAGCGCGCCCTTCCAGCCGTCTGCGAATCCAGATGTGGCGCAAGCCCCGGACGCGCCCCCTCGTGAGGCGGCACCCAGTGGACCCTTCTCGCCGGAAAACCTCAGGAACCTCAGCGCCGCGGAACACATCAGCCTGAGCAATTCCACCATGAGCGAAGCCACTGCCATGGCCAGCAGCGATCCGGACAAGGCGCTGGAAGGACTGCGCAACGCCATCGCGGCGGATTCCCGCAACGTGCGCGCCTATGCCTGGGCCATGGTCATTGCCTACAATAACGGCCGCTACGGCGAGATGAGGACCATTTATCGCCGCGCCAGGAGAAATGGATTCTCATTGTCGCAATTGGAGGCGGCGAACGCCCAGTTGAGGAGCGTCCTCGACAATGAATCCTTCAATCACCGTATCCCGGGCGGCCTTGAGGGCAACGAATGAAGGAACCGCGCGGGCCGAAGGACGCTATGCGAAAGCGGCTTGAAGCCGCGGCCCAGTACCGATTTCATGATGCAAGCCTGATGGACCTGGCCCTGACCCACGGATCGGCAGGGAGGGGCCCGGACAATCAGCGGCTGGAATACCTGGGTGATGCCCTGCTGAATTTCTGTGTGGCGCGGCTCATCTACCTGGAACAGCCGGAATGGCCCGAAGGAGCCATGTCAAAGCTGAGGGGCATGCTGGTCTGCACCGATGCCTTGCATGAGTGGGGGAAGCATCTGGGCCTGGTCTTGACCACCGGCGTCCATGCCCCGAAGCAGCCTGGCGCCTTGCGAAAACCTCTCGCGGATGCCGTCGAGGCCTTACTGGCTGCCATCTACCTGGATGCGGAGGCCACTCACGGGGGAGGAGTCGAGGCCGTCATGGCCTTGGTCGCCCGCCAGCATTTGGACGCCATCCGTTCAGCCCATCCCAGCATGTGGGAGCGCCGTGACAGCAAGACCACCCTGCAGGAAAAGGCAGCGGTTCTGGGGTTCCCGGCGCCCCACTATGAACAAATTTCGCGGACGGGCCCTGATCATCAACCCACCTTCAGAGTACGGGTGTCCATCGGGGATTTCCATGCAGAAGGCAGTGCTGGAAGCTTGAAACAGGCCGAGATTCTCGCAGCCAGAGAGCTTGTGGATCAGCTGGATTGCCCGAATGGCCACTCATCTCCATAAAAATTCGCACTCCTTCGATGGGGGCGAGGATTGTTGGGCAAATAATTTAGGCTCCGAGGTAAGCTTCATGCAGGCTTGGCGCTTGGAGGAACGACTCCGTGAAGGTTTTCCCAACTCTCAACCTCCAACACGGACGCGTAGTACCCACCCTAGGCGCACACCCCCATGACGTCGCACCCCTGGAGTTGTTGTCCAAATTGCTGGGCCTCGGAATCTCGCGTTTGGCCGTGGTGGATGTGGACGCCGCCCACAACACCGGACACAATCGCGAGCTCATTGGGCGCATCCTGAAGGCCTGTTCCACCGCGGCTTCCCCCGTCTGTGTGCAAGTGGCCGGCGGGATCCGCAGCTCAGACCAGGCTCAGTTCTTCGTGGACCAAGGGGTTTCCTGGCTGGTGGTGGGCACGATCCTGCACAAGAGCCCCCTGCTGGTCGAGAGCCTGGTGGCCCGTTTCCAACGGCACCTCACCGCCGCCATTGATGCCCGGGGCGGCGAAGTGCATCGTTCCGGCTGGGAGGACCAGGCTGGCCTTCTGGCCCGGGATCTGGCCGCGAAAATCCGCGCATACGGGTTCAAGCGGCTGCTCTTCGTGGATATTCCCTTGGAGGCCAATGCGAGTCCGGATTTCGGGACCGCCAGGCAGATCAGTGAGGCCGCGAAACTCCCAGTGTTGATGGGCGGGAGCATCATTAGCCGGGAGCATCTGGACCAGGCCTTCGCGATCGCCGGGCTCCACGGCGTCCTCGTGGACGCGCTGCTGTTCCTGGAGGACGATCGGCTGCTGGGCCACCTCAATCCGGGCGTGTGCTTAGATGAGCATTGAGCCCCAGGAGGAGTTGTCTTTCCTGAACTTGCTCTCCAGGCAGGAGCAGTTGCATTTCCGCAATCTCACGCTCATCCGCCCTCAACTTCCCACCGACAAGCAACTGCAGCTCATCGAAGGCCTGGCGCGCAACCTTTCGGCTCCGCGGCTCTTGACTCTCATCGCACGCACGCCCCACTGGCTCATCCATGGGCCGATTCTCCAGGCTCTGGCCGAGAACGAACACACCCCGGAAGCCATCCGCCGCGATCTGGAAATGGCGGTTTCCCTCTTCGACATGATGCGCGATCTGGACCAGGCGCTGCCTTCGGAAAAGGACGAACGCGCTGAGACCGTCAAGGCCATCTACCAGCAATTGCGGCCTGATCTGAAACCCATCGTGAAGGCCCAGGCCAAACAGATGGCGCGGCAGGTCCATTCCACGGGCACCACTGCGGAGCTTCCGCCCCTGCCCACCGCGGATCAGGATTGGGAGGCCCTTACCGCGCCTCCCCAGGAGCCAGCGGAAATCGAAGTGCCGCACGCTCCGGTGCTTCCAAAATCGGAACTATTGCTGCGTGCCGCCAGCACCCACCAGGTCGAGGAGCTATGCAGCTTCCTGATGGATCCGGATGCGGAGATCCGGTCCTCCGCGCTGCACAATCCCATCGTCACCGAAGAAATCCTTGCCTCTTCCCTTCAGCAATGCCAGGTCCAGGAATTTTTTGACGAGGTCTACGGCGAAGCGCGGTGGTATTTCAGGGATGTGGTCCGCAGCGCCATCCGCCATGCGCCCGCCAGTCCCGGCGACTTGTGCCGCAAGCTCGGGATTTCCGAACACCTGCTCTACCGCCTGGACCAGGGCGCCAACGGGCGCGCGGATATCCACCGCATCGTGAGCCTCTTCACGCAGCTGGATGAATCCGAATACCAATACGTCACGCTCTGGGCCAAGCGGTCCGCCCCCAACATGCTCCGGGTCGTGAAATATTTCTACGACCGGTTGCAGCGTCGCCGTTCCAGCCAGGCCAGCGGCTTCACGGCGCCCCAGGCCGAGGGCCGATGGGCGTCCCTGGAGGACCGGGTCTTCGCGGCAAACCAGGCCACGGCGCCCGAGCAGCTCCTGAGCGCCCTGGTGGATCCAGATTTCAGCGTCTTCCTGGTGGTGCTTGAAAACCCAGGCCTTTCCCCAAAGGAATTGCTGGCCTCCATACCCTCCCTGGATCAGCTGCGGGCCGAACGCCTGGCCCACCACAACTCCTGGGGCCAAAACCCGGCCATCCAGGAAGCCCTGGTCCACAACATTCATCTTTCGGAGCACACGGCCCTTCGATTGCTAGCCAATCTCCAGACTCCCCGCACCCTGCTGGATGTGCTGCGGGACCCTCGCATTCCTCACATGGAGGTCAAAACCCAGGCCCAGAGCACCCTTCGGGCCATCTACCTGGCCATGGACAGCTCCCACCGGATCATCGCCATGCGTTCCACCGGAGGAGAACTCATCCGCTACCTCCCCGCCGAGATCCTGCAGGATGAAGCCACGCTCACGCAGCTGGTCGCCGACCGGCAGCTGGATCCGAGCATCCTGTTGCGCCTGGCGCGGAACAAGCAGACGCCCCGCGGTGTCCTGGCGCTCATCGCCCAGCACCCCATCATGATGGCCCACCCTCCGATCATGTCCGAGCTGCTGTTGAATCCAAAAACACCCAGGGATTCGGCCATCCACATCTGGGGCCTGCTCTCGGAAAGCGAGCAACAGCAATTGCTCAAGAGCCCGCACCTGCCCGCCACCCTGCGGAACTTGGCCTAAGTCGTTGGATCATCCAGCCGTAACCCAAGCCACTGGAGAAAAAGATGCGTACGGGCAGAACCGGTGGAGGCATCAACAGGGCGATGGCTGGGTTCGCCCTGGTGGCCGCTGTGCTGATGTCATTCCCGGGGTGCAGGACCAAGGGCTCCAAGGCGCCTTCCTGGTTGCAGTCCGCGCCCGTGAACTGTTCCATGGCCCTCTCGGGACAGGTCGGCTGGCTTCTGGAGAATCCCGAATTCCAGTCCGCCATGACCCGCGTACCCCTGGCGGAACAAACCCTCGACCTCTTCCTGAAGAAAGCCAAGATCCACCCGGAGGGTGAAACCGGCCGCATCACTTTCTACGTTTTTGATATCCCAAAGGACAAGGGAAACCCTGAAGACATGGCTGCGGACTTCCTGCTGCAGTTCGATGGATTCAAGGATCCACGCGCCCTTCAGATGGCGCTGGCCGAGTCCTTCCCCCCAGAAGGCAGCCTGGTGGTGGACAAGAAGGATTGCCCCTTGTTCGTGATGATGGATGTCAACAGGGTGAAGATTCGTGCTCTGGTGGATCCCCAGCAGCGCATCCTCATCGGCGATCTGAGAGCCCTGGGCCGCCGTGCCAACCAGGGAACCCTTGCCCAAGGGGCCAAGGCCTCCTGGGCCTTAGGCGCCGGGGAGTGGATAGACGCCACGGCTCCTATCGCCGGTTATGTGAATCCCGATGCGCTCATAAGCGGAATTGGAAACAAGCTGCCGAGCAAAATGGCGAACGAAATTCCCAAAGGTCTGCGATCCCTGGTCTGGAGCGTCACGCCAGCCAAGGACCGGAATGATCCCAAGGCCGTGCATCGCCTGGAACTAGCCATCGGGGGTTCCCCCGACGGCATCGCCCAGGCCTCCCACTGGATCCAGCGTCTGGTGGCCGCCGCCAGCCAGATAGGGGCCCGCCAACAGCTCGCGCCAGTAATGATGCAAGAAAAAACCCGCGTCGGAGTCCGCTATACCGCCTCCAACGAGCAGCTCAAAGCTATCCTTGAAGGATTTGGGCAACCTTGGATTTCCCTTGATCATGGGAAGAAGCTCCCCAAAGCATGAGATCCACTGTTTCTGATGCCCCGTCGGACACCGCCACGAGTCCAGAATTCTGGATGACCCGTCTGAAGGCTGGCCATGAGGAAGCCCTGGCCCATCTCATGACCCGTTTCGAGAAGCCGGTGTTCGCCTTCATCTACCGCCGGCTGGGCGGTGAAACCGGGGTGGTCCAGGAACTCACCCAGGAGGTTTTTCTTAAATGCCTTCAGCACTGTCAACGTTTCGAGGAAGGCCGTCCAGTGGCTGCATGGATATTTACCTTGGCGGCTAATGCTGCGACCGACCATCTGCGTAAAAGAGGGAGGGAGATAGCTCCCCCTGAGTTCTTTGACGCACCCGACCCGCACCAGCCATCACCTTGGATGCAAGTGGATCAGGGCCGGAAACTAGCGGCTTTACAAGAAGCCATTGACGGGCTGACACCCCGTCAAAAGGCCATGATCATGGCCTACTACGTCCATGAACAACCTGTGAAACGCATCGCCGAAGATCTTGGCTGCGCCGAAGGCACCGTCAAGGCCACCCTGTTCCAAAGTCTCGCCAAACTCAGAAAAACCCTCACTCCATCCTTCCAGGATGTGCCCCATGAAGCCTGAACTCGACCCCAAAACCCTGTCAGACGCCGCAGTTTTCGATCTGCTGATGCAGCCGGAGGCCTGGCCCGATGATCCGGCCGCTCAGGCGGAATTCGCGGAACTGCTGGAGCTGCACTTAGCGCTTCAGTCCCACAAGCATTCCATGGACCTTGAACTGAAGACCCGCCACGCTGCAGGCTCCTGGTGGTTGGCGGCCGCGGCCGCGGCCGCGGTGCTGCTGCCTTCCTTGTACACCGTAAAACATGTCCAGACGCTGAAAGCACGCAACCAGAACATCGCCCGCATTGATCAGGAAGCCAGTAAACGGGCTCAGGACCGGCTCTGGGCCGGTTTCTTCCAGCAGACTTCGGAGCTGCTGAAGAATTTCGAAAAACATCCCGAGCTTTGCGCCCTGGACAAGGAAAATCGCGAGCAGGAGCGCGAAGCTGCGGTTTCCCTGCTGCTGGCCAGCCACCAGTTGGCCTCCCAGGGCGCGCCGGTGCCCGAGGCCGAAGCCATTCGCACGGATCTCCACGCCTGGCTTTCGGAACTGGCCCTGGAAGATGGCTGCCTGAATCCCGAGAGGGCCAGCGAGCTGCGCCGATGGGCCAAGAACAACAATCTTGAAACCCAAGCCGAGCGCATGGGCAGGCTGCTCCGCAAGGAGACGGCTTGATGTATCCGCTCTTCCTGTGGGCGGCGGAGCCGCCTGAACCGGCACCGCACGGACCCTCCATGGTTCTGGTGGCGCCCGCCAGGGAGAGCCCCCCGGACCTGCTCTTCCGCCAGGCCAAGAACCTGCGCTATGGGCAGCGCTGGTACGAGGCCGCGGCCCTCTATCGCCAGATCCTTCGAGATTACCCGGCCTACTCGAGGCTTCCGGAGGTGCGCTTCTGGCTAGCCGCCACGCTGGAATCCGATCAACGCTGGGACAGCGCCGCGGATGCCTACACGGAATTCCTGAGCCTTCATCCCGACCAGAAAATGCTGGTCCGCGAGGCCAAGCTCAACCGCATCCACTGCTGGGGACTTCGCCAAGGCCTGAGTCGCCAGGCAACGCCTGGGCTCCTAGCCGCCTTGGGCGATCCTTCGGAGGAGGTGCAAGTGGCCGCGGCTCTGCAGCTCTCGAAACAAGGCGATCGCCGCGCGGTGGAAGCCTTGCAGAAAGGTCTCAATAGAGCCTCCACCTCGGAATCCTGCCGCTTGGCCCTGATTGGCATGGGCGTGGAACCCGTATCGGCGGCGCCCACGCTGAGCGGACGTTTTCTTGTGCTGCGCATCCATGAAAAAGGCAAGCCCGACACCGTCACCATCCGCCTGGCCATGGGCCTGGCCAAGGCCGTGGCCGGGTATCTGAGCGACGCGCAGATCAAGCAGGCCAGGCACAAGGGCGTGGACCCGGATCGCTTGATGGATCTCGCACTGAATGCTCCCAAGGGCACAGTCCTATTGTCCGTGGATGACAAGGACAGCAGCATCACCATCGTTACCGAATAGCCCCTGATATGTATCCGAGGGGGACCGCCTGCTCGCTTCGCTCGCTACGTCCCCCCCGGACCCCCCACCTCTTGGTCGGGGGACCCGCCCAAGAGGTCTGATATGTATCCGAGGGGGACCGCCTGCTCGCTTCGCTCGCTACGTCCCCCCCGGACCCCCCACCTCTTGGTCGGGGGACCCGCCCAAGAGGTCTAAGCTAAGGGTCTATGTCCGTCTTCCGCCGCTTCTTCAAGGACCACCTGCTGGCCTACCTGCCCCTGAACCTCGGGGGTTTCCTGTTGCTCATGCTTGCAGGGCTCTGCCAAGTCCTGCTCATCCAGACCCTGAACTTCGTCTTCAAGGACGACCTGCACATGGGCGGCGCCTCGGCGTTGACCTCCATGGCGAAGATGGCTCAGTTCAAGGCCTGGCTCATGTCGCTGATGCCCTCAGGGTCAGTGTTGCAACACAGCACTTACTTCGTCCCGGCCCTGCTGGTCGCGGTCTTCGTCATGAAAGGCTTCTTCAGCTACAGCGGAACCCTGCTGATGGTGCGCAGCGGCATCAAGGCCACCCAGGCCCTGCGGGAGCGGCTCTTTGCCCATTTCATGCGCATGGAGCCGGCCTTCTTCCAAAAGCACCCGGTTGGTGAATTACTCACGCGCAGCATCACGGATGTGGGCGCCGTACAGGGGATTGCCAGCAACCAGATGGCCGAAGCCATGCGGGAAGTCACCACCGCCACAGGCATGTTCGGGTACCTGCTTTATATGAACTGGAGGTTGACCCTCCTGCTGATCATCGCAGGACCCTTAGTGGTGCTGCCGGTCAAGAATTTGAGCCGCCGCATCCGCCGTGTGAACCACCGCAACCAGGAAGCATCCAGCCGCTTATTGCAGCGTCTCAAGGAAGTTTTCTCCAATATTCGCGTTGTGCTGGGATTCGCAAGGGAGCCCTACGAGATCCAGCGCTTCGCCGGGCTCAACATGGAGCTTTACCGCCTGGGCATGAAAAGCGCACGGGCCTCGGCCCTCAGCACGCCCATCATGGAGATCGTCGGTGGATGCCTGCTGGCAGGCTTGGTGCTCTACGCTGCCAAGGGCATCCAGGCTGGAACCCTCAACGGCGCGGATTTCTTCACCTATCTACTGGCGGTCTATGCGCTCTATGATCCACTGCGCCGCCTCACAAAACTCAACAACGATGTGCAGGTGGCCAGCGCCAGCCTTGACCGCATCTATTCGATGCTGGACCGGCAGCCTCAGCTCCCAGCCACCACGAAGCCCAAACCCGTTCCTTCAGAGCCCCAGCGCCTCGCTTTCGAAGATGTGGGCTTCTCCTATGACGAGAAGCATCAGGTGCTGCGCGGCATCACGCTGGAGGTGAACCGTGGGGAGACCGTCGCGCTGGTGGGCGGAAGCGGGGGCGGCAAGACCACGCTGGTGAATCTGGTGCCCCGATTTTTCGATCCCACCTCGGGCCGGATCACTCTAGATGGCACGGACCTTCGTGATTTCGATGTGCGCGCCCTGCGCCAGACCATCGGCTTCGTGAACCAGGAAACCCTGCTCTTCATGGACACGGTCCACGACAACATCGCCTACGGCAAGAACGCCCACAGGGAAGCCGTCATCTCCGCCGCCAAGAAGGCCCATGCCCACGAATTCATCTCCAAGCTGCCGAAGGGCTACGACACGCCCCTCGCCGAAACCGGATCCAGCCTGAGCGGTGGCCAGCGCCAGCGCATCGCCATCGCCCGGGCCCTGCTGCAGGATCCGCCGATCCTCATCCTCGACGAGGCCACCTCCGCCCTGGACACCGAAAGCGAGCGGGCCGTTCAGGATGCCCTGGAAGCCCTGATGCAGGACCGCACGACTCTGGTCATCGCCCACCGCCTGAGCACCATCCAGAAAGCCACGCGCATCGTGGTTCTAAAAGCCGGCCACGTCGCTGAAACCGGCACCCATGCGGAACTGCTGAAGCTCGGAGGTGAATACGCCAGGCTGCACGGCATGCAGTTCCACGAATGAAGCGCTCGGATTTTCATTTCGATTTGCCGGCGGAGCTGATCGCCCAGCATCCGGTGGCAGAGCGGGACGGGGCGCGGCTGCTGGTGGTGGATGCACGGGCGAAGACGCTCGTCCACCGCATGATCCACGACTTGCCGGAGCTCATCCCGGCGAACGCGATGCTGGTGCCCAATGACGTGAAGGTCCGCCACGCGCGGCTCTTCCTGCGGCGCAAGGGTGGCGGGGCCGGCGAAGCGTTATTGCTGCGGGCCTTCGGCGACGGTTCTTTTGAAGCCATGGTGCGGCCCGGCGCGCGGCTCAAATCGGGGTCCATCGCCATGGTGGTCTCCCTGGAAACCGGTTCAGACCTGGCTGAATTCCACATAGAAAGCACGCTGGAGGAAGGCCTTCGCCGCGTTCGCGTGGTGCGTGAGGGTCTCGATCTGGATTGGGACGCTGTGGACCGCATCGGCCGTCTTCCTCTGCCGCCCTACATTTCCCACTTGGCGGATGCGGTGGACGAGCGCCGGTATCAGACCTCGTTCCATGCAAGCGAAGGCGAGGCCGTTGCGGCCCCCACGGCGGGCCTGCACTTCACACCGGAGCTGATCGCCAGGTTGCGATCCCAAGGTTGTGATTGGCTTCCCGTGCGGCTTCACGTGGGGCTTGGGACCTTCCGCCCCATGACCGCGGACAGGATCGAGGATCACGCCATGCACGAGGAGCGCTTCGAGATCCCAGAGGGCACTTCATCTGCATTGCTGCCCATATTGAGAGACCACCATCGCCCTTTGGTTTGCATCGGAACGACAAGTTTAAGGACCCTGGAAGCGGCCTGGGACGGCCATGGCCTTGACCGCTCGGGCTCCACGCGCATCTTCATCAAGCCCGGATACAGCCTGCGTACCGCCGACCACTTGCTCACCAATTTCCACCTGCCGGAAAGCACGCTCTTCGTGCTTATCTCCGCCCTGCTTGGATTGGATTTCGCCAAGGCGGTCTACGCCGAGGCCGTGGCCCAGCGCTACCGTTTCTTCAGCTATGGCGATGCCATGCTCATCCTGAATGCACGCCGTACTGGCCATCGGGAGTAACGCCGAACAACCAGTTCTGGACTGTCGCGGGTTGTCAAAGGGGAATCCGCATTGATACCAGGGTCCCCTTCCCCTCCTCGCTGGATATCGTTACCTGGCCTCCATGCAGGGAGGCGATGGATTGGACGATGGCGAGACCCAACCCCGTGCCTGGGTGGCCTTGGTCCAAAGACTTCTGTGTGCGGTAGAAGCGATCCAGGATGTGTGGCATATCTTCTGAGGCTATGCCGCGTCCGGTGTCAATCACACTCAACTCAGTGGTTTCGTCTCGCGATTGGATCGCTACCTTGATTTCACCCCCTGGCGGTGTGGCTTCCAAGGCATTGGAGATGAGATTGGCCAGGGCCTGGCGGAGTAATTCCGCATCTCCACTGAAAGTTCCGGAGGCTTCAGACCGCAGGCTGACGCCTTGCTCTTCCGCCGCGGCCTCAAAGTAGGCGAGCACATCGCCGGCTAGACGACTGGCCTCGATGGGCACCAAGGCCAAGGTGGTGTGGGGATCTTCGGCACGGGCCAGGAAGAGCATCCGGGAGATGAGCCTCGACAAACGCTGGTACTCCTCCATGTTGGATTCCAGCACTTGCCGATAGTCCTCGGCGGGACGATCCTTCGAGAGCGTGACTTCCGCCTCACCCATGAGGTTGGTCACGGGCGTACGCAGCTCATGGGCCAGGTCCGCGGAGAACCGCGACAGGCGGTCGAAAGCTCGGTCCAGCCGGTCCAGCATGGCATTCAGCGCCAACACCAGGTCACGCAATTCCTGAGGCACGGTCCCGGGATCCAGGCGCTCAGACAGGCGCTGGGGCGTGATGCCCAAGGTGGACTCGGCGATGGCGCCAAGGGGCCTCAGTCCCTTTCGCGCCGCCCACCAGCCCAGCAGCGCGCTGGCGGTCGCCCCCAGCAACAGCGTGTAGGCCAGACGGCGCTGGTAACTGGCGATCAGGCGCTCATCTTCGGTGATGTCCAGACCGCCCTGGATGAGGTGGTTCCCGCTCGCCTGTTCCCGCAGCAGGTAGTAGCGCTTTTCACGCCTGATCTTCTCCTGTCCGCTGAACGAAGCGGCCGGCAGGCGCTTCGCCATGCCCGGGGTCTGCACCACGAGGCCTTGGCTCGGGCCTCGGCCCTCCAGCACCCGGAGCCACACCTGAGGCTCCAGGGCGGAAGGAATCTCTCCGGCAATCTCTTCCTCCAGCGCGTTCCCATCGCTGGGAAGGTGGGCGAGGATGGAAGCCACTTCCTGGATTCGGGCTTCCAGCAACCTCCGGTTGCGCAGGTTCGTCTCCCGCTGGAAGGACCAGTAGAGGAAACCCGAGGCCACCAGCAGGGTGCCCAGGCTGCTGGCCGCGAAGATCAGCGCCAAGCGCAGGCGCAAGCTCATGGGCCACCTAGCGGACATCGAGGACATCGAGGACATCGAGCACGTAGCCCAAGCCCCGGGCGGTGTGGATCAGCTTCACATCATAGGAGTCATCTACTTTGCGCCGGAGTCGCCGCACGGCCACATCCACCACGTTCGTGTCGCTGTTAAAATTCATGTCCCAAACCTGTTCGGCGATGAGGGCCCGGGACAGCACCTCGCCCTTGCGCCGCACGAAGAGGGAGAGCAGCAGGAATTCCTGCCGGGTCAGGCCCAGGCTCTTGCGCCCCCGGCGCGCGTCGCTTCGGGCGAGGTCCAGTTCCAGATCCGCCACCTTCAGCATTTCCGGAGGGCGCAATGAGGGACGCCGCAACAGGCTGCGCACCCGCGCCAGCAATTCGGAAAACGCAAAGGGCTTCACCAAATAGTCGTCCGCGCCCAGTTCCAAGCCCTTCACGCGATCGGGAACCGTATCTCGGGCGGTTAGGAAGAGCACCGGCGTCGCGCGGCCTTCTTTGCGGAGGCGCTCAAGCACGGACCAGCCTGAGCGCCCCGGCAACATCACGTCGAGAATGATGAGGTCAAAGGCTGCCTCCATCGCGCGGAAGAGTCCTTCTTCCCCGTCGCCCGCCACCTCCACCGAAAATCCGCTTTCCGCCAGCCCCTTCTTGAGGTAAGCGGCGGTCTTCGGTTCATCCTCGACGATCAGCAGTTTCATTCAGAACGCTCGCGTTCCATTGTCCTACGCCTACGCCTTCCAGCCTTAGTTGTTTCCGAGGAGTTTGCCGCTGGCATCGAGATCAAGGGAAACCTTGCGCTTCCCATTCCTGATCTCGATGTCGTAGGTGACCACGGCGCCGCGGGTGACTTTTTCGGCCTTCACAATCTTCCCCTTGGGATGTTTTCCCTTCACGGTGGCTATCACGGGCGCCGGGATCTCGGACATGGGGATGGTCTCCTCAATCTCCATGACCATGCCGTCCGCCATGTACTGGAGGTCCCGGCCGGTCGTCCCGTCCAAGCTTTCGATCTCGATGGTGGTGCGGCCGTCCTTGCTCTCTTTCATGGCGTGCTTGATGGTGGCTTTGGGATAGGCCTTCTCGAAGGCCGCCAGCACGGCAGATGGAATCTCCTTCCGGGAGAGCCGCGTCTCCTGGGCCCGGGCGCCCGCGGGGGCCAAGAGAAGGATCGTAGAGAAGAGAGTCGTGATGTGTGACATGAAAGACCTCCAAAAGAAAGGGTGGTGGATCGAGGGAGGGGCACGAAGCCGATCCTCACCACAGAGCATCGCGCCAGCCCACCCACAGAACCCGGACAGGCCGATGACAATCCTGTCATCTGGCCTTGGGGGCGCTCATGCCCGATTACGCTGGAAATCCACCCGGAGTGTCCATGCCCCTCCTCGCGTCCCTTCTGCCTCCCCATGCCAATGCCCACGCGTTGGCCAGCCAGCCGCAAGTCGTCCAGCAGCCTAAATCCCCTTCCGCAGCCTGGACCTTGTGTACCCTGATCGCTGTCAGCGTCCTTGGCATCTCGCAGGCGGCGTGCCGTCGTTTCGTAGCTCTGCCGCTGGATGCCAAGGCCAAAGCATCGGCCCTCGCTCCACCCGATCTGGCGCGCGTCGAGATCCAGGCCATGGAGTTGCGCCACCCCATCCTGAAACCTCTGCGGATCAATTTCAGCGATGGGCTTTCCCCGGAGGAGGCCGCCGTGGTGGCGGTGGTGGCGAATCCTGATCTCAGGGCCCTCCGCGACCAGCGGGCCCTGGCCGCCGCCCAGTTACTGGACGCGGGCCTATTGCCGGATCCGGTGCTTTCCTACGCCCAGGATGTACCGGCCGGAGCCAATGGCCCGGGCTTCGTCACCGCCCGCACCACCCAGCTCAGCCTGGATCTCACGGGGATGTTGACCCGCGGTCTGAGGCGGCGGACGGCGAGGTCTGAGCAGCGCGCCGTTGACTTGGAAGTCGCCTGGGGCGAATGGCAGGTAGCTGAAGCCGCCAAGCTATCCGTGCATCGCATCAGGTCCCTGGAATCCATGACGGCCCTAGGCGACGAAGCTGCGAAGCTGCTGGCCGACGACCTGCAGGCCGTGGAGAAATCCGCCGCCTCGGGCGGCGCGCCCATCGGCGACGTGGCTGCCATGCAGGCCGCCTACGATGCCGGGCGACGGAACGCCCTCACGCTTCGCCAGCTGGGGGACCACGAGCGGCAAACGCTGAACGCCCTGCTGGGCCTCGCCCCAGATACCCAGGTTCCCCTGGAACACCCGCAAGGGAAGCGCGCCTGGTCCGGAATGACCTCCGAAAAAGACCTGGTGGCAGGCCTGGACCGGCGCCTGGATCTGGTGGCCCTCCAGCATGGCTACGAAAGTCAGGACGCGCGCCTGCGCCTGGCAATCTGGTCCCAATTTCCGAATATCGGGCTCTCACTCAGCCGCGCCACGGACACTTCCAACGTCCTGACCCACGGATTCGGAGTGGCCCTGAGCCTGCCCATTTTCAACCGCGGACAGGGCGCCGTGGCGGTAGCCGAAGCCACGCGGCAGCAGCTCCTCGACCAGTACCAGGCGCGGCTCTTCCACGCGCGGCAGGACTTGGGGCAAATCCTTTCGGATCTGCAGGTCGCGGCCCGGATGATCGCCGCCGCCGAAGGTGCGCTGCCCGCCTTGGCCGCCCAGGCCGAGGCTGCCGATGCCGCCTTCAAGAAGGGCACCCTCGACCTGTTGGGCCGTAACCAAGCATGGCTCGCGCTTCTCGCCCAGCGGGGGAGTGTGGCGGGCCTTCATCTTTACCTGGACGACCTGGGCGTGGCCCTGGAGACCGTGGCGGGCCGGATACTGCCTCCCCACCTTCCTGCTGAGGAGACATCGAAATGAGCCCGACGCAACGAAACCTGTCCATTCTGGCCGCGGGAGCATTGCTGGCGGCCACCCTCGCCGGGGGCTTTTTCTGGGGCCGGTCCCGCGTTGGGAGCCCGGCGGTCCAGGTGGGGGCAACGGAACCCGGGGAATTGACCGCCTCCGTGAAGGTGGTTCCCATGCAAAAGGGGACCTTGAGCAGCGGGGTCACCGCCTTCGGCAGCATCGTGCCAGAGCCCGGCGCGTCCCGGACGCTGAGCGTGGCTTATGAATCCCGTGTGCGCTCCATCATCGTGCGCGAAGGAGAGATCGTCGCGGCGGGAACGCCCCTCCTGATCCTCAGTGGCAGCCCGGATGCCGAGCTCGCCCTGGATCAAGCCCGCATTGACGCCAAGGCCGCGGAAGTCCTGTTGGAGCAGACCCGGAACCGCCATGACCTCAAGCTGGCGGACAATGGGCAGTTGGCCCAGGCCCAGCAGGCCTTTGATTCAGCCCAGGCCAAGGTGAGCAGCCTCGAAACCCGTAATATGGGCGCGCACCATACCCTCAAGGCCGAGACGCCGGGCGTGGTGGTGAAGATCAGCGTCCAGTCCGGCGCGGTGGTCGCGCCGGGCGGCTCCTTGCTGGATTTGGCGGACATCTCGAAGCTCGAAGCAAGGTTGGGTGTAGAACCCCAAAAAGCCGAGGGGCTGCGACCCGGCAGCACCTTGACGCTGGAGGCCGTGGATGGCAGCATCCGAACCATCCAGGCCCGCCTCCGCACGGTCTCCCCGGCTCTCAACCCCGCCACCCGCTTGCGAGATGTATACGCGAGCCTGCCGCCGGGCCATCCCTTCGTGCTCGGCCAGTATGTCCAGGGAACCCTGAGCACCCGCGACATTGGGGGGCCTGGTGGAAATGGAGGGGTCATCGTCCCCTACTCGGCCGTGCTGCCAGCGGAAGGCCACTACCTGCTGTACACCGTGCGCAAAGACCGCGCCATCCGGCACCAGGTCCAGGTGCTGCGACAGGATGGCGATCGCGTGCAGGTGGCGGGCGCGGGCCTGGACCCCACGGAACCGGTGGTGGTCCAAGGCAACTATGAACTTCAGGACGGCATGGCCGTGCGGATCGAGAAGGCGCCATGACGATCACGGATTGGATGCAGAATCACCGCAGGTCCCTGCTCTTCTTCCTGGTGCTGCTCATCGCAGGGGGCCTGGGCGCCGCCTTCAAGCTGCCGGTAAGCCTCTTCCCTGCCGCCGACTTCCCGCGGGTGCGGGTCTCCGTGGATGCGGGGGACCGGCCCGCGGACCGCATGTCCGTGGAAGTCACACGCCCCGTGGAAGAAGCAGTTCGAGGGGTGCTGGGGGTGCGTGGAGTCCGGTCCACCACCAGCCGGGGCAGCACAGACATTGATGTCAATTTCGACTGGGGCCAGGACATGGTGGCCGCCATGCTCCAGGTGCAATCAGCCTTGGCCCAGGCCTCGCCGAATTTCCCCGCAGGGACCCACTACAACGTGGCGCGCATGGACCCCACGGTGTTTCCGGTGCTGGCCTACAGCCTCACCTCGGACACCGTTGCCCCTGCGGAGCTGCGGGACCTGGCGCTTTACCAATTGCGCCCCATCTTCTCCACCGTGAAAGGTGTGAGCCGCATTGACGTGCAGGGCGGCCAGACGGAGGAAATCCGCGTCACCGTGAATCCCGCGCGGCTCATGGCGGCCGGGCTTACCTTCGGCGACACGGCCCGGGCCCTCTCCGCCGCCAACGTGATCCGCGCGGTTGGCCGATTGGAGGATCACAATAAGCTCTACCTGATCCTCTCAGATACCCAGTTCAAAGACCTGGCGCAGATCGGGCGGACCGTGCTGCGTTCCGGCCCAGGAGGCATGGTCTTCCTGAAGGATGTGGCTGTGATTTCCAGATCCACGGCCCCCAACTGGACGCGGGCCACCGCCGATGGCCGGGACGCGGTGCTGGTGCAGGTCTACCAGCAGATGGATGGAAACACCGTGCAGATCTCCCGGGACATCAAAGCGGCCCTGGTGGCCTTCCAGCCGAGGCTTCCCGCGGGCGTGCGCATCGCCAATTGGTACGACCAGAGCGAAATCATCGTGCCCGCGGCAGCGAGCGTGCGGGACGCGCTCCTGGTGGGCGTGCTCATGGCCGCGCTCATCCTGCTGCTCTTCCTGCGCAACCTGAAGGTCACGCTCATCGCCATCGTCATGGTGCCCGGGGTCCTGGCCATCACCATCCTGCTGCTGCGCGTCCTCCACATGAGCTTCAACGTGATGACCCTGGGGGGCATGGCGGCGGCGGTGGGGCTCATCATTGACGATGCCATCGTCATGGTGGAGCACATCATCCGCCGCATGCGCGGCGGCGAGGGCCCCCACCACGCGCGGGTGATGAAGGCCGCCCGGGAATTCACCCCCCCGTTGGCCGGATCCTCCATGGCCACCATCGTCATCTTCGCGCCCCTGGCCTTCCTGTCGGGCGTCACCGGCGCCTTCTTCAAGGCCCTGAGCCTCACCATGGCCTCAGGGCTCATCATCTCGTTCTTCGTGGCGTGGCTGGCGGTACCGCTGCTGGCGGACCATTTCCTGGACGAGCGGGACGCGAATCAGAAAGAAGGCGGCGCCTTCACCGAAAGGCTGCACGCGGGGTACGAAAAACTGATGACCCGGCTTTTCAACCGCCCCGCGTTCCTCCTCCTTGGCCTGGTTCCTTTCCTGCTCGCGGGCCTGCTCAGCTACCACTTCCTGGGTTCAGGCTTCATGCCTTCCATGGATGAGGGCGGCTTCATCCTGGATTACCGGAGTGCTCCGGGAACCTCCCTGAGCGAGACGGACCACCTGGCGAAACAGGTGGAGGCCATCCTGCGCAGCACGCCAGACGTGGCCACCTACTCCCGCCGCACGGGGCTCCAGCTCGGCGGCATGGTGACCGAGGCCAACGAAGGCGATTTCTTCGTGCGCCTGAAACCCCTTCCCCGCCGGGATATCGAGACCGTCATCAATGAGGTGAGGGGACGCATCGAGACCACCGTTCCCGGCCTCCAAGTGGAAATGGCCCAGCTCATGGCCGACCTGATCGGCGATCTCACAGCGGTGCCCCAGCCCATCGAGATCAAGCTCTTTTCAGATGACGAAGCCACTTTGATGTCCACGGCCCCCAAGGTCGCCGAGGCCATCCGCAAGATACCGGGCGTGGTGGACGTGAAAAGCGGCATCGTGCTAGCGGGGGATGCGCTGGATATCCGCGTGGACCGGGCGAAGGCCGCGCACGAAGAAATCGCCTTCGTTGG
>JAJYMZ010000274.1 GCA_021786615.1 Acidobacteriota bacterium | reverse complement strand
CACGTGGATATAGATGCCAGCGTTCCTGGAAGGAATTTCCCGGCGGAGATCGCGGTGGCCAGCGATGCAGCGGAGTTCGTGCGGGCCCTGCTTCCGCTGCTTCCAACTCGCGCGAAAAGCGAGACTCTCCGGACCCGGATCCGCGAGGGCCGGGCCGAAGCCGCTGCCGAGATCCGGTCGCCCTCAGATTCCGGAGTTTCACCAGGCTTGCTGCTAAGCCATTTGCAGCAGCTATTCGGATCGGAAACGATTTTCACGAGCGATAGCGGTAATGGCTCTTTTTTGGCCATTGAGGGGCTTATTCTTGATAAACCGGGGAAGCTGCTGGGCCCCATGGACTACTCCTGCATGGGCTATTCGGTGCCCGCCGCCATCGGCGCGAAGCTGGCCCGCCCGGAAGCCCCGGTGGTCGCCTTGGCGGGGGACGGCGCCTTCTTGATGACTGGGCTGGAAATGATCACCGCCGCGAGCCTTGGGGTGGCCGCCGCCTTCCTCGTGCTGCGGGACCGGGAACTGGCGCAGATCGCGCAATTCCAAAGCGTCGCCTACAACCGCAAAGCCTGCAGCGAACTGCCGGACTACGACCTGGCCTCCATCAGCGCCGGGACGGGCGTCGAATGCCTCTCCCTCAAAACCGATGCGGACATCCGCCCGGTGCTGGAACGCGCCAAGGCCATCCTGGCCGAAGGCCGCCCTGTGGCCGTTGACGTGGCCATTGATTACTCCCGGAAGACCTTTTTCACTAAGGGCGTGGTCCGCACCACCCTGGGCCGGCTCCCCTGGATGGACCGCATCCGCTTCGTGGGAAGGGCCGTGGGGAGAAAGCTCTTCCTGTGAGCCTCAGAAATATTTCAGTGTCAGGTCTATGAGCTTCCGCACCCAGGGCGTGTAGGGGGGGTACATCCACTGGATGGCCGAGAACCGCGTACGCTGGCGCAGCACGCCGCGGGCATTGGAGAAAGCCTCGAAGCCGAACACGCCGTGGGCTTTCCCGAACCCCGAATTGCCGACACCACCCCCAGGCAGGCCCGTGTGCGCGAAATGCAGGACCGTGTCGTTGACGCAGGCGCCTCCGGACGTGGTGCCCGAAAGCAGTGACTCCGCGGCTTTCCGGCTGCCGCTGAAAATATAAAGCGCAAGAGGTTTCGGCCTTGCGTTCACGAACCGCACAGCCTCATCCATGTCCGCCACTTTAAGGACCGGCAGGATGGGGCCGAAGATTTCCTGCTGCATGATCGCGGAGTCCGGCGCGATGTCCGTGAGGAGGGTGGGGGCGATGTAGTTCTCGCCCGCATCCGTCTCACCGCCCAGGGCCACATGGCCCCCGGCGCTTTCCAGCAGTGCCTTGAGCCGTGCAAAGTGGCTCCCGTTCACGATCCGCGGAAAATCGGGATTCTGCTTCCAGGCAGACGCATCACTGCCATATAAGGACTCCACCGCGAGCTTGAGTTCCCGGACGAGGTCATCGTGGAGGTCCGCGTGGGCCAGCACGTAGTCCGGCGCGATACAGGTCTGGCCCCCATTGATGAATTTGCCCCAGGCGATCTTCCGCGCGGCGTCACGCAGATTGGCGCCCGAGTCCACCAGCACGGGGGACTTCCCGCCCAGCTCCAGCGTCACGGAGGTCAGGTTCCGAGCCGCGGCGCCCATGACCAGCTTGCCCACGGCGGGACTTCCGGTGAAAAAGATGTGGTCGAAGGGCAGCTCCAGCAGCGCCCGGGCCGCCTCCGCGTCGCCCTCCACCACGGCCACTTCTTCCTCCGGGAAGAGATCACCCAGCAAGCTCTTGATGAAGGCCGTGGTGTGCGGCGTGTGCTCCGAAGGCTTCAGCATGGCGCAATTGCCCGCGGCGATGGCCGACACCAGAGGCCCCAGCGTCAGGTTGATGGGGTAGTTCCAGGGGCTGATGATCAGCACCACGCCCTTGGGCTCCTGCCTGATCCTTCCGGCGCTGCCCAGCAGCGCCAGCGGCGTGGACACTCGCTTCGGCTTCATCCACCGGCCCAGGTGCCGCAGCGCATCTTTGAGTTCGCAGATGACCGGATACAGCTCCGTGAGATCCACTTCCCCCGGCGCCTTGCGGAAATCCGCCGCCAGCGCTTCTTGGGCTTCAAGGCGCCGGGCCATGAGGGCATCCAGCAGGCGTTGGAGCTTCGCCTTGCGTTCGGAGGCGCTGGTGGCGGCCAGGCGCCAGCGGGAGGCCTGCTGGCGGGCAAAGATGGCTTGCACGGCGGCATGCAGGGAATCGGGGAGTGGAGCCGAAGGCGCTGGAATCACGCAGTCTCCATGGTCGGGTTCCTTCCAGCATAACGGTGTGCCATAGGATCAGTGCCGAAGCTCACAGGCCGGCAGAATCCTCCGTCGTCGGGTGCGGATTCTGGCCCGCATCCCGTAGAATGGAGCCAAGCCCCCTTCTGGTCATGAAGGGGCTTTCCTGTTCAGTTCCTGTTCCTTTTTTCTGGAGGCGGCCATGTCCACCGTTACTTCGAAAGCGCTAGATCTCATGGAGCTCGAAAGCCGCTACGGCGCGCACAACTATGCCCCCCTGGATGTGGTCTGCACGCGGGCTGAAGGCGTTTTCCTCTACGACGTGGACGGCAAGAAATACATGGATTTCCTGGCGGCCTATTCCGCCGTGAACCAGGGCCACAACCACCCGCGCATCGCGAAGGCCATGATTGACCAGGTGCAGAAACTGGCCCTCACCAGCCGCGCCTTCCGCAACGACCAGTTCCCGGTGCTGCTGGAAAAACTTTGCAAACTGACAGGTTTCGACAAGGCCCTGCTCATGAACAGCGGCGCCGAGGCCGTGGAGACCGCCCTCAAGGCCATGCGCAAGTGGGGCTATGACAAGAAGGGCATCGAATATCCCAAGGCCGAGATCATCGTGGCTGATGGCAATTTCCACGGCCGCACCACCACCATCGTGGGCTTCAGCACGGATCCGGACAGCACCAGCCGCTTCGGCCCCTTCACCCCGGGCTTCGTGGTGGTCAATTACGGCAGCCTGGAGGCCGTGAAGGCCGCCCTCACGCCCAACACCTGCGCGGTGTTCGTGGAGCCCATCCAGGGCGAGGCCGGCGTCATGATTCCACCTGCAGGCTATTTGAAAGGACTGCGGGAGCTCTGCACCGCCAACAACGTCCTCTTCATTCTCGACGAGATCCAATCAGGCCTGGGGCGCACGGGCAAACTGTTCGCGTTCCAGCACGAAGGCATCCGCCCGGACGGCATCACCATCGGCAAGGCGCTTTCCGGCGGCCTGTACCCAGTCTCGGCGTTTCTGGCTTCGGACGAGATCATGGACGTTTTCACGCCGGGCATCCACGGCTCCACTTACGGGGGCAATCCCCTCGCCTGCGCCGTGGCGAGCACGGCCCTGGATGTCCTGGTGGACGAAAAGCTGGTGGAGCGCGCCGCGGAGCTGGGCGCGCACCTGAAAGCGAAACTCGAAGCCATGCCCAAGGACAGGATCAGCCAGGTCCGCTGCATCGGCCTCTGGGCCGGCATTGATCTGAAACCTGAGGCCGGCGGCGCGCGGAAATACTGCTACCTGCTAAAGGATCGCGGGATGCTCTGCAAGGACACCCACGTGAACACCATCCGCCTGGCCCCGCCCCTGGTCATCACCAAAGAGCAGATTGACTGGGCCGTGCAGCAGCTGACGGAAGTGCTGGCCTAGTGGCAATATTGTTCAATTAATCCGGCCACGAGCACACACAGCGCGACCCGGCACCGCAACAAAAAACAAACCTGACTATCCCGCAACCTCAGCCGGTGTTTTCATGATCAAAAGCTCATCCACAGATGACACAGATTCCCACGTTGTCATTGGCTTGGAAGGGGCAACCATCCCCCTCTGCTCCGCCTGGGTCAAACGGTTTTCAGGGCAGCGGCGGCCTCGCGCCTTTGGTGCGGAAGCGCCGCCGCCCTGAAAACCCGCACGACGAAGTCGCGCGGCCCCGGCCTTGCCGGGGCGGCCCAGGCACCCTGCCAAGGGAGCGTGCTTCCTTTCTCCATCCTTCGTGCTATTCAATCTGTGTAATCGTTGGAAGCTGTGGATTCTTGGCTCTTTTCGCGCTGTCGGTGCCGAGTGATTTCATGCTGAGGTTGCGGGACAATCAGGAAAACAAATTCACTACAGCGCAGCCTTAAGCCGCAACCAAAACAGGGTCCAGCCTTGGCCGGGCTGAGT
>JAJYMZ010000305.1 GCA_021786615.1 Acidobacteriota bacterium | reverse complement strand
TTGTAGACGGGGCTATTTCTTCTCGTCCTTCTTGCCCTTCTTCGCGGCTTCCGGATCGGCGGCGGGAGCGGCAGCCAAGGGGGAAGCCTCGACGGCGGTCTCCGCCACCACTTCTTCCGCGGCCTTGGCGCGGACACTGCAAACCACTTCATGCTCTCCACCCAGGATGCGCAGGGTGGCAGGAATGTCCAGCTGATCGAAGCGGATGGAATCGCCGACCTTCATGGCTTCCACGTTCACTTCGATATGGCCGGGGATGTGGCTTGGCAGGCACTCGATTTCCAGCATGCGGTGCACGAAGTCCAGGGAACCGCCCTGGGTCTTCACCCCGATGGGAACGCCCGACAAGCGCACGGGGACCTTTACGCGCACCTTGTGGGTGGGATCCACGCGCATGAAATCCACATGCACCAAGCGGCCGGTCACGGGATGGCGCTGCACGGCCTGGATGATGACATGGCGCTTGATGTCCGTGCCTTCCCGCTGCATGTAGACCATGGAGTTGCGGCCGCTCTCGGACGCGAGGATGCGCGCCACGATCTTCGGGCTGATGGCGATGTTCGCGGGGGGCTCATTCAGGCCATAGACCACCGCTGGCATCAAACCGGACTTGCGCAGTCTGGTGTTGGCCGCTTTGCTGAAATCCGTGCGAAGGGTTACTGGGATGGCTTCTTCACTCACTTTTCCTCCTACCTGACCGGGTTCGGCCGGCCCTCTCGTTAGGCAATGGCCCGGGCGGGCCGAATCGTGCTTCCACGGCGGAAGACGAAGAAACTAGTGTGCCTGAAATCGCTGGAAAATCAAGGAGTCACACCCAATTCACAGCCGCTGCCACAATGATGATGAGATAGTTCAATGGCCATGCAACGCCCCCTTCCCCGCCCCGAAGACCTCATCAACCGCGAGTTGGCCTGGCTCGACTTCAACGAGCGCGTGCTGGAGGAGGCCGAGGACGAATCGGTCCCGCTGCTGGAGCGGGTGAAATTCCTTTCCATCGTGTCCAACAACTGGGACGAGTTCTTCATGGTGCGGGTGGCGGGCATCTGGCGTCAGATTGATGCGGGCATCACCCAGCCGAGCGCCGATGGGCTGACGCCCCGGCAGCTCATGGATCGCATCAGCCAGCGGTTGCACGAGGGCACCGACCGCCAGCACGCGCTCTTCCACGGCACCATCGAGCCCATGCTGAAGGCCGAGGGCATCACCATCCTCAAGCCCGAAGAGCTGAGCGCGGCCGACAGGGACTTCGTGAGCGAGTACTTCGAGCGCAGCCTCATGCCCCTGATCACGCCACTGGCGGTGGACACGGGCCATCCCTTCCCCCGGCTCGCCAACCGCGCCATGGTCCTGGTGGCGGAGCTGGAAGCCCAGGAGGCGGACGAGAATTCCATGTTCCCGCTGTCCGAGTTGAGCATCATCCACGTCCCGGCCTCGGTGGCCACCCGCTTCCTGCGCCTGCCGTCGCAGCCAGGAACCTATGCCTTCATCACCCTGGAAAATGTCGTGCGGATGCAGCTGGAGCGCCTCTTCTCCGGCTACGATGTGAAGAACTGCAATGCCGTGCGCGTGACGCGCGACTCGGACCTGGTGGTGGAGGAGGATCCCGAAGAAGACCTCATGAAGACCGTGGAAGAGAGCCTGCGCAGCCGCCGCCGGGGCGCCGCCGTGCGCTTCCAGTACGAGCGGGGCCTGTCCAAGTCCCTCCTGGATTTCCTCATCGAGGAACTGGAACTGAGCGCCGAAGATCTTTATCCCACGGAGGGTTTCACCTCCTTTTCAGATTTGATGGAACTCTACATCCAGCTGGATCTGCCGAACCTCAAGGATCAGCCCCTGCCGCCCTTGCCGGTGCCCGCCCTGGAACACTGCGAAAGCGTGTTCGAGGCCATGTCCAAACGCGACATCCTGCTGCAGCATCCCTATCAGAGCTTCGATGATTCCGTGGTGCGCTTCGTGCGGGAAGCCGTGGATGACCCGAGAGTGCTCGCCATCAAGATGACGCTCTACCGCATGAGCCCCACCAGTCCCATCGCCGCGGCCCTGGAGCGCGCCGCGGAGCGCGGCAAGCAGGTGGCCGCCATCGTGGAACTGCGGGCTCGGTTCGACGAGGAAGCGAACATCGCCTGGGCCCGGCGCCTGGAACGGGCGGGCTGCCATGTGGTGTACGGATTGCCCCATTTCAAGACCCACGGCAAGGCCTGCCTCGTGGTGCGCCAGGAGGCCGATGGCCTGCACCGCTACTGCCACCTCGGCACCGGCAACTACAACGAGCGCACTAGCCGGCTTTACTCTGACCTGGGGCTGTTCACGGCCCGGCCTGAATTCGGCGAGGACCTTTCCAACCTCTTCAACCTGCTCACGGGCTACACGCGGCCGCCCAAGTTCAACCACCTGCTGCTGGCCCCCCAGTTCTTCCGGCGCGGCCTGACGGAGCGCATCCAGCGTGAAATGGATCACGCCAGAGCCGGAAAAACGGCGCGGATGATCCTGAAAATGAACGCACTGGTGGACCCCGGCATGATCGAGCTGCTCTACGAAGCCAGCCAGGCCGGCGTGCAGGTGGACCTCATCGTGCGCGGCGCCTGCTGCCTGCGCAGCGGCGTGCCGGGGCTGTCGGATAACATCCGTGTGCTGTCCATCCTGGACCGTTTCCTGGAGCACGCGCGGGTCTACCATTTCGCCAACGACGGCCATCCAGAAACCCTGCTGGCCAGCGGCGACCTGATGCCCCGCAACCTGGACCACCGCGTGGAAGTGGCCTTCCCCCTGGTGGATCCGATCCTGGCGGCGGAAATCGTGGAGACTCTGGAACTGCAACTCGCGGACAACGTGAAAGGCCGCATGCTGGGCCCTGAAGGACAAGTGCTGCGCCGGGGCCTGGACCCCGATGGAGCGCCCATCCGGAGCCAGCTCCGCGCCTATGAGTACGGCTATCTGCGCAGCGGCGCCGGAGCCCTGACGCAAAAGCTCACAGAGTTGCGGCCGGGGGATCTGGGGTTCTGAGCGCGGGAAATAAGTCCCAAGTCTCGAAACGCGCGCACGGCTTAAGGGTCAAGAGTCGAGAGTTGAGAGTTGTTGTGTTTCGTTCTCGGCCCTGGACTCTAGACCCTTGACCCTTGACTCTCGACCCTCAACTAAAACTTGCCGAGTTGGACTTCACCCCACAAGGCTGCAAACTAAAGGGCTGGAGACACCGCCCAATGGAAAAACGCATCAGCCGCGCAGCGATATTCGACGCCGTCAATTCCTACCAGGTGCCGGGCACCTCGGCCACCCTCACGACCTTGAAGGCCGTGAAAAGCATCAACGTGGATGGCAACGCCATCACGGTTTCCATTTCCCTGCTGGATGCCTACCAGGACCGCGAACAGGCCATCCGCCAGGCGCTCGCGGAACGGCTCCAGCAGCAGGACGCCGTCAAGGAAGTCGAGATTCAGATTGATTGGGAAAAGACGCCCCAGGTGGAATTCAAGAACCTGCTTCCCACCGTGAAACACGCCATCGTCATCGGCAGCGGGAAAGGCGGCGTGGGCAAGAGCACCGTGGCCACGAACCTCGCGGTGGCTCTGGCCAAGCAGGGCCTCAAGGTGGGCCTGCTGGACGCGGACCTCTACGGCCCCAGCATCGGCATGATGTTCGGCATCACCGAGGGCCCCGAGGGCACCGGCGAAGGCAAGATCATCCCGCTGGAAAAGTTCGGTCTGAAGCTCATGAGCATCGCGTTCCTGGTGGACGAGGACCGGCCCATCATCTGGCGCGGGCCCATGCTCAACAAGGCGCTGACCCAGTTTCTCGGCGACGTGCTGTGGGGCGACCTGGATGTGCTGCTCATGGATCTCCCGCCAGGCACCGGCGACACGCAGATTTCCCTCATCCAGAACGCCTCCGTGGCGGGCGCCATCGTGGTGAGCACACCCCAGGATGTGGCTTTCCTGGATGCGAAAAAAGCCATTGGCATGTTCAACACCGTGAAGGTGCCGATCCTCGGCGTCATCGAGAACATGAGCCGTTTCGTCTGCCCGAAATGCGGGGAGGAAACCCAGATCTTCGGCCACGGCGGCGTGAAAGCCGCCGCGAAGCGCATGAACCTGCCCTTCCTGGGGGAAGTCCCCATTGATCTGGCCATCCGCGAAGGCGGCGACAATGGCCGCCCTCTGGTGGAGGCCTATCCAGACTCTCCGCAGACGAAGGTATTCATGGACATGGCCA
>JAJYMZ010000235.1 GCA_021786615.1 Acidobacteriota bacterium | reverse complement strand
TATCGAAAATGGGCATCCACAGCATAGACCTGGGCATGCCCGGCGCCGGGCCCAAGGCCTCGGCGGCGGTGAAAGCGCTCCTGCTCGAGATCCGCGACCACAGACTGCCCATCCTGCCCAATGTCGCGGTGAGGACCTTGGAGGCCGACCTGGTTCCCGTGGCCGAGATCCAGCAGAAGGTCGGCATGCCGCTGGAGGTGGGCGCCTTCCTGGGCTCCAGCCCCGTGCGCATGGACGTGGAAGGATGGGACGCGGCTTTCCTGGTGAAGACCGTGCGCGCCGCGGCCATTTTCTGCCGCGTGAACTCCATCCCCATGATGATGGTCACCGAAGACACCACCCGCGCGAATCCGGAGGTGCTGAAGGCCATCTACCGAACAGCCCTGGAAGAAGGCGCCAAGGCCATTTGCCTGTCGGACACCTGCGGGCATGCCACTCCCGAGGGCGTCCGGAACCTTGTGCGCTTCATTCAGGAAGAAGTGATTGAAGGTCAGCCCATCCGTGTGGATTGGCATGGCCATAACGATCGCGGCCTGGGCGTGGCCAATGCCATCGCGGCTTTCGAGGCGGGCGCGGACCAGCTGCACGGTTCGATTCTCGGCATCGGCGAGCGCTGCGGCAATGTGGCCCTGGATCAGCTGATGATGAACCTCATCCTCATGGGCTATTGGGAAGGCGACCTCACGGATCTCCCCGCTTTAGGGGAGCGCGTGGCGGATCTCTGCGACTTTGAGATCCCCGCCAATTACCCAGTACTGGGCCGGGATGCCTTCCGGACAGGCACAGGCGTCCATGCCGCGGCCATCGTGAAGGCCCTGAACCGCGGCGATGCCCAGCTCGCGGACGCGGTCTACAGCGCGGTTCCCGCCAGCCTGGTGGGCCGCAGGCAGGAGATCGAAATCGGCCCCATGGCGGGACACAGCAATGTCGTCTACTGGCTGGAGATGAACGGCCACGATGTGAGCGATGACCGGGTCTGCCGCATCCTGGACCGCGCCAAGCGCAGCAATCGCATCTTGACGGATGCCGAGCTGGAAGCGCTGCTATGAAGCTTCCTTGGAAATGCTCAGGAGCAATCCCAGGCAGATCAGGCTGATGATCAGGCTGGTGCCGCCATAGCTGATGAAAGGCAGAGGAATGCCCTTGTTGGGGGCGATGCTCAGCACCACGCTCATGTTCATCAAGGCCTGCACCACCAGCAGCAGGGTCAGGCCCATGGCGCAGAGCTTCAGGTAGCTGTCGCGCACAATGCGCGCCACGCGGTAGCCACGCCAGAGAATCCCCACGAAGAGCGCCAGCACCAGCACCGTGCCGATGAGTCCGGTTTCCTCGCCGATGACGGCGTAGATGAAGTCTGTATGAGCTTCCGGAAGGTATTGGAGCTTCTGCATGGAAGCGCCAATGCCCACGCCGAAAACCCCGCCATTACCCACCGCGATGAGGCTTTGCAGGGCCTGATGGCCCTTGCCCAAAGGATCTGCCTCAGGATTCAAGAAGCTCAGCACCCGGGCTCTCCGGTAAGGTTCGAACCACACGAAGGCTGCCCCCACAGCGACCAGCACCGGCCCCACCACCGCAAAAATCCACCGCGGGGCGCCCCCCAGGAAAATCAACAGCATGCTCACGAACAGAATTAGGAAGGTGGTTCCGAAATCCGGTTCCCTGAGGATCAGCGCCAGAGGCAAGAGCAGGATGCCAAACAGGATCAGAAGCTTGGGGATGGAGTTCTGGCGCTCATCCCAGGCATCGGCATGGCGCACCATCCACCAGGAGACGAGCAGCACCGAAAGGGGCTTGAAGAACTCCGATGGCTGGATGCTCTGGCCGAAAAAGCGGATCCAGCGATGGGCGTTGTTCACTTTGGGAAAGAAGAACACCGCCACGAGGGACAGGATCGTCAGAATGTAAAGCACTTGCAAGATGCGGGGATTGTCCCGGATGGTCCCCAGTTCGACCTGGGACAGGGCCAGCATCAAGGACACTCCGATGGCCCCGGCCACAAATTGCCGGACGACAAACGCCGTGGCAGCCTCATGGCCATAGTTACCCTTCATGGCCGAGGCGGAATAGATCCACACCATCCCCACCGCCATGAGCAGGAAGGAGAAGAACAGCAACTGGCGATCAATGGGTCGGCGGATATCGGAGGTCATTGGCGGGCTGTAGGCTCTAGGCTGTGGGTGGTGGGCTCGAAAGGAGGGCGGCCAAGAGGCCGCCACCTACAGGCTACAGCCTACAGCCTACAGCCAACTAAAGAACCAGCCGCTCCTGGTATTCCCCGAACACTTCACGCAGGGCATCGCAGATCTCGCCTACGGTGGTGTGGGCTTGGACGCAAGCCAGGATGGGCGGCATCAGGTTGCCGCTGCCCTTGGCGGCGGCTTGCAGGGCCTCCAGATTCCTGCGCACGGCGCCGTTGTCCCGAACGGCCCGCACAGCCGCGATCTGCTTCCTGCGTTCGGCGCCCAAGGCCTCATCCACCCGCAGCAGCTCCGGCTTCTGCTCATCCTGGAGGGTGAACTTGTTGACGCCCACCACGATTTGACCACTCTTCTGCACGTCCATTTGATAGCGATAGGCCGCGTTCTGGATCTCCCGCTGGGGAAAACCTTTTTCAATGGCGGCGACCATGCCGCCCAGTTCGTCCACCTTGGCTAGCAAGCTTTCGGCCCGCTGTTCCAATTCGTTGGTCAGGCTTTCGACGTAGTAGCTCCCAGCAAAAGGATCTACCACATCGGCGATCTTGCTTTCAAAGGCAAGAATCTGCTGGGTTCGAAGGGCGATGCGCGCGGAAGTTTCAGTGGGCAGCGAGAGCGCCTCGTCCCGGGAGTTCGTGTGCAGGCTTTGGGTCCCGCCGCAAACGGCGGCCATGGCCTGCACCGTGGTGCGCACGATGTTGTTGTCCGGCTGCTGGGCCGTGAGGGTGCTGCCGGCGGTCTGGGTGTGGAAGCGCAGCATCTGCGATTTCGGGTCATTGGTCTTGAAGCGGTTCTTCATGATGCGGGCCCAAAGCCGGCGGGCCGCGCGGAACTTCGCGACTTCTTCGAAAAACTGATTGTGGCTGTTGAAGAAGAAGGACAAGCGCGGCGCGAAGACCTCCAGCTTCAGCCCCGCATCCAAGGCCGCCTGCACGTAGGCGATACCGTCCCCGAGGGTGAACGCGATCTCCTGGGCCGCGGTACAGCCCGCTTCGCGGATGTGATAGCCGGAAATGGAAATGGTGTTCCAATTCGGCACCTTATCAGCGCAGAAGGAAAAGATGTCCGTGATGAGGCGCAGCGACGGCCTCGGCGGAAAGATGTAGGTCCCCCGGGCCATGTATTCCTTCAGGATATCGTTCTGGATAGTGCCGCTGACCTTGTCCCAAGCGATGCCCTGTTCTTCCGCCACCGCCAGGTAAAGGGCCAGCAGCACCGAAGCCGGGGCGTTGATGGTCATGCTGGTGCTGACTTTGTCCAGGGGAATGCCGCCGAAAAGCGTGCGCATGTCCTGGAGACTGGCGATTGAAACGCCCACCTTGCCCACTTCGCCCAAGGCCATGTCATGGTCAGGATCCATGCCGATCTGCGTGGGCAGGTCGAAGGCCACTGAAAGGCCCGTGGTGCCCTGGTCCAGCAGGTAGCGGTAGCGGGCGTTGCTCTCTTCGGCGGTGGCGAATCCCGCGTACTGGCGCATGGTCCAGAGCCGTCCACGGTAGCCCGTGGCCTGCACTGAACGCGTGAAGGGAAATTTTCCCGGTGCCCCGAGGTCGCGGAAGACGTCGAAATCCTCGAGATCCGCTGGGTTGTAGTTGTTCTTGAGCGCAATGCCCGAGCTGGTCTCGAAGCTTGGCTGCCTCAGCTTGGCAGGGTCTTCCTTCACCTGCATCTGCTCTCGCACCTGTTGTAAAAATTCTTTCTGATACATCGTGGCTCCGCGTTCCACCTCCATCTTAACGGGTAGAATCTTGATACCCCCCGAGGTTCCCATGCTGATGCCCCCGATGGCTCCGCCGCCGCCTTCTGTCGTGCTTCTCACCGGTGCGGATCTTTGGCTGGATGATGGCTGCGCTGCTGAAGCCAGACCTTCCCAGGCCGTGGCGCTGCGGGGTCCGCGGATCCTGGCGGTGGGCCCTGCTGGGCGACTCCTGAAGCGCTTTCCGAATGCATCCATAGTGGAGTTGAAGGGCGGCACCCTGCTCCCGGCCTTCACCGAAGGCCACGCCCATGTGGGTGGCCTGGGTATTTCCAAACTGGAAATGGACTTGAGCGGGACCAAGGACGCCGGGGATGCCATCGAGCGAGTAAAAGCCTGGTCCGCGCTGCATGAACGTGGGTGGCTGAAAGGCCGGGGTTGGGATCAGAATCACTGGCCGGGCAAAGCTTTCCCAACCGCTTTTGAATTGGATGCGATCAGCGGGAACCGTCCGGCTTTTCTGTCCCGCGTGGATGGCCACGCTGCCTGGGTGAACACCACGGCCTTAAGGCTGGCGGGTATCTCCGCGACCACGGCCGATCCTGAGGGGGGCCGCATCGTTCGGGACGCCAAGGGCAATCCCACGGGAATCCTGGTAGATGGAGCCATGGACCTGGTCTCGAAGCTCATTCCACCACCCACGGAAACGGAACGCAGGGAAGCACTATTGGTGGGCTTGAAGCAATTGCAGCAGCAGGGTTTCGCGGCCGTGGCAGACATGGGCGTCGGCCTTGAAGAGCTCGCCACCTATCGGGCCCTGGCCCGAGAAAAGGCCCTGCCCATCCGCGTCTTCGCCTATTTGAGCCATGACCAGAAACTCCTGCGACAGGAACTGAAACACCCTCGGCCACAGAGCACAGCCTTCTTTCAGGTCCAGGGCGTAAAGTTTTACCTGGATGGAGCCTTGGGCAGCCGGGGTGCCCGGCTGAACCGGCCCTACAGCGATGAGCCGGCCACCAGTGGTCTTTGGGTTACTGAACCCGGCAAGGTCCTGCGGGACGTCGCCATCACTATGGCAGCAGGCTACCAGCCCGCCATCCATGCCATCGGTGATGCGGCAAACCGGAAAGCCCTGGACATTCTTGAGGCCGCAAAGAAGATTACCCGCACCTCAATTCCACCCCGCATCGAGCACGCCCAGATCGTGGCTGCAAGAGATGCGTCGCGCTTCGGCCCCTTAGGGATCATCGCGTCGGTGCAGCCGGTACATTGCACTTCCGATCATGCCTGGACCCCAGCGCGGCTTGGAGCCGATCGCATCCATGAAGCCTTCCCCTGGCGCAATTTTCTTCTGGGTGGCGCGACCTTGGCGTTCGGAAGCGACGCGCCCGTGGAGGACCCCAATCCCTATATCGCCCTTGCCGCCGCCGAAACCCGCGAGGACCCTGAGAATGATCCACCCGGTGGATTCCTGCCGGATCAGAAGCTCACACGCACCGAGGCCCTGCGCGCCTACACCCTGGGCAACGCAAAGGCCCTGGGCCGCCAGGACATGGGGCGCATCCGCAAAGGGGCCGTGGCGGACCTGCTCTGGGTGAGCGCACCCATCCTGGCCTTGAGCCCCGCGCAATTGCGCGGGCTCAAGGCTGGCAGGCTGTGGGTGAACGGTGTGGAAGCGACGCTCACATTGACGTCTTCAGATCACTGAACCATGGATTTCATCATAGGCGGCAAGCTGGTGGGCCTAGTGCGTGGGCATTCTTAAGTCACCACCCCCAACTGGTCTAGCGGGAAATGTGCGAACTGGTCCAAGTCAAGTCCCTTCACCTGGGGAACACTGGAGGGCCACCCTCTCAAAGGAGTTCATATGCGCAATCGCATCCTCGCCAACCTCATCCTCGGCGCCACCCTGCTCTTCGGGGCCGCCTCCGCCGCCCGTGCCCAGGGGACCCACCTCGGCGTGCCCGCCAAGAATATGACCGTCATCGTCGGCACCAATATCACCGAGGACGGGATCACCTTCACGCCGGTCTGGTCCGAGAAGCGCTTCACCAGCAACCTGGCGATCCCTGGCGACACCTACATCTTCAGCAGCAAAGACAAGGCCCTGGTCATCACAGACGTGGAATACACCGTCCAGTGCGTCACGGCTAGCACCACGACACCGTTCATCAGCACCATCCTCAACGACGACACCGGGACCGGCTATCTCTACCTGGACCGCTTCCGCCCCACGTTGCTGGTTCCAGGCCGGGAGCAGGTGAAGACCTCGTTTACTTCCGGCGTGGCTTTGCCACACAGCTACCAGATCCCATTCCCCACCTCACCCTCCGTCAACTACCGGGTGATGCGCATCGCCCTGTACGGCTACTACGCGGACTGATCCTTTGCTATCCCAAGAGACACGGCTCCCGCGCCATGGGAGCCTTGACTCGGACCTGCGGTCCTCGGGGCTTCGCCCCCGTTATTCGCTGCACTCATACGGTCCTATTCCCACTCCGCTATGCTACGGTCGAATGGTGCCCCTTCGTCCTGTTGTTCCCCAATTAGCGCCGAGCATCCTTTCAGCGGATTTCGCGAAACTCGGCGAAGCCTTGGCGATGCTTGAAGCATCAGGTGCTGAAGTGGCCCATGTGGATGTCATGGATGGCCGTTTCGTGCCGAACATCACGGTGGGAATGCCCGTGGTGGCGGCCATGCGCAAGGTCACCAGCCTCCCCCTGGATTGCCATCTGATGATCGTGGAGCCCAGCCGCTACGCGCTGGAGTTCGTGGCGGCGGGCGCATCGTGGGTCTCGGTGCATCAGGAAGCTGATCCGCACCTCCACCGCACCCTGGATTCCATCCGCAAGGCGGGCGCTAAGGCCGGCGTGGCGCTGAATCCAGGCACGCCCATTGAAACATTGACCGATCTCATCGGCGACTTTGATTTCGTGCTGCTGATGAGCGTGAACCCAGGCTTTGGGGGCCAGAGCTTCATTCCAAGAATCCTCGGCAAAGCGAGGCGTCTGGATGCCCTGCGAAGGTCGCGCAATACGCCGTTCCTCATTCAGGTGGACGGCGGTGTGAGCATAAAGAATGCAGCAGAACTGGTCACAGCTGGCGCCGATTGCCTGGTGGCGGGCAACGCGGTGTTCAAAGCCCCCGATCCAGCAGTCGCTATCCGTGAACTTCAGGCGGTGATGCGGGCGGCCAGGCAGGTCTAGTGGCCGACGGAACGCGATTTCCTGTGCCGCTCGTTGTGAAGTGCTTTGTAGGCAGGGTAGAGCATCCTCCACCCGGAAATGGAAGAGGACTCGCACTTGGAGCGCGAACAGCAGGTTGAGCCCGCCAGCTGAATGAAGCGACTCGGGCTTGATGCGCTCAAGCAGCTCGCATACGCCTTGGCGTTGAATCCAAAGATTGTGGATCAGGGGGAAACCGAGAGTTGTCATAGCATGGCTCAGGCTAAATTTGCCGGTACAGATCGAATCCAATGGCGGTTCATGGGCTTCTCCTCCATCACATGTGTACGATGACTACTGGATTAGCCTGTAGACCAGTTCGGCGATTCATCCCTAGACCACTTGGATTCCCCAACGCCCATGCGCCTTCGCGACCTCGCCATCAGCCTTGACCCGGGCGCCAAAGAGTCCTTGCAGCTTCAGATCACGCGCACACTGGGCCTGGCCATCCGGAATGGGCGCATCCAGCCCGGCATGGCGCTTCCGGGCTCGCGGCAGATCGCGGAGGAACTGGGTGTCCACCGCAACACGGTGCTGGCGGCCCTACGGGAATTGGAAGCGGAGGGTTGGGTGGAGACCCGGCCCGGCAGCGGGACTTTCGTCACCACCACCTTGCCGGATCTCACACCCTGTTCCTGGGGCGCTTTCGGCGACGAGCCCAAGCTTCCCCCTTCGGATCCTGGCTACGATCTGCCGCTCCAGCTGAGTCCCATCACCACGCCCTTCCTGGCCCTCATGGATATGTCCGATGGCTTGGCGGATGTGCGCCTCGCGCCCACCGAAGCCCTCGGACGCGCCTATCAGCGCGCCCTCCGGCTTCACGGCGACAAACTCCTGCAATACGGGGAACCCAAGGGCAACCTGATGCTGCGCCAGGCCCTCGCAGCCATGCTCTCCGAACGGCGAGGATTAGTGACTGACCCGGACCAGATCCTGGTGACCCGGGGCAGCCGCATGGCCCTGGACCTGGTGACCCTTTCCCTCTTCAAACAAGGCGGAGTCATCGCCGTGGAAGATCCGGGCAACCGCGCCGCCTGGGAGACCATCCAGCAGAGCTGCGGGGCCGTGTTGCAGCCAGTTCCAGTGGATGCCGAAGGGATGGACCTGGACGCGTTGGAAATCCTGCTCAAGAAGCAGCGGGTGGATCTCATATACCTCACACCCCACCACCAAAATCCCACTACAGTTTCCTTGAGCCCCAACCGGCGCATGCGCTTGTTAGAGCTGGCTCAGCGGCATCGTATGGCCGTGCTTGAAGACGACTACGATTTCGAATACCAGTACAATGGCAGGTCCTTGCTTCCCCTCGCCAGTGGCGATCCTACCGGGCAAGTGATCTACATGGGTTCCTTGAGCAAGCTCATCGCGCCGGGAGTGCGCCTGGGCTTCTTAGTGGCGCCCAAGGGATTGGTGGAGCGGCTCGCCAGGGTGCGGCTGCGCATGGACTGGCAGGGGGACCGTGTTATGGAGTGGGCCGTGGCAGACCTTTTCCGCGATGGGGATATGGCGCGGCATGTCCGGAAAGTGCGCAAAGCCTATGAGGAGCGACGGGACCATCTGGTGGCTTGCTTGCGGGAAGAACTGGACGATGTCCTGTCGTTCAGCGTGCCAGAAGGAGGTCTCGCGCTCTGGGTCCACGCCAACCCTGGCTTGGATCTGGAGGCCTGGACCCAGCGGTGCAAACAGCAGAGCCTGATCATCCAGCCCGGGAGCTATTTTTCCTTCAATCGAACAGCCATCGGCGCCACGCGCCTCGGCTTCGCCCAGTCCGAGCCAAGACAATTAGAGGACGCGGTCCACCGCATGAAGGCCTGCCTTTAACCGACGCCAACAGCGGGCGCCCCTGGGCGCCCGCTGCATTTGCGAGTGAGGTAGATTGGTTCAGGGGCGGTGAAGGGGTGCCTTGCCCCATGGATGCTCCTCGTGGAACGGGCCTTCGAGGTCCGGCGGCAGGCCATCATTCCTTAAACCGGTGGAGGAAAGTGCTTCCGCTCCGATCATGCTTGCAAGCGAGGCGCCGCCCAGATTCACAATGCTGGAGGTGGTGTCGTAGGAGTAGTCGTAGGAAAGCACATCGTCACCTGTGAACCAGACGCCATCAGAGCCGGGGGCGGTGTACCTTGAGTAATGGCTGATCCTGCCATTGGCATCGTAGGCGTAGGTGGAATAGCCGCCCACGACGTCATCGGCGGTGAACCAGGTGCCATCGGGGCCAGAGGCATTGTAGTAAACCTGGCGCGTCAAATTGCCATTTGCGTCATAGGTGTAGTTGTAGGCGTAGTTCACAACGTCGTCGGCCGTGAACCAAGTGCCATCGGGGCCAGAGGCATTGTAGAAAACAGTCCGCGTGGGGTTGCCATTGGCATCGCGTGTGTAGGCGTAAATACTGCTCACGACGTCATCACTCGTGAACCAGTTTCCATCCGGCCCGGGGCCAGAGGCATTGTAGAAAACAGTCCGCGTGGGGTTGCCATTGGCATCGCGTGTGTAGGCGTAAATACTGCTCACGACGTCATCACTCGTGAACCAGTTTCCATCCGGCCCGGGGGCGGTGTAGTATGCGTAGCGCGCGATGTTGTTGTTGGCATCGTAGGTGTAGGCATAAGTGTAATTCACGCCATCATCGGCGGTGAACCAAGTTCCATCGGGCCCCGCGGCGTTGTAGACGGTGAAGCGCGTCCGGTTGCCATTGGCGTCAAAGGTGTTGGTGTAGGAATAGTTCACGCCGTCGTCCGGCGTGAGCCAGATCCCATCGGGGCCTGAAGTGGTGTAGGAAGTGAACCGCGTCAAATTGTTGTTGGCGTCGCTGGTGTAAGTGACATGGCCGCTCACGCCATCATCGGCCGTGAACCAGATGCCATCAGGACCGGGGGAGGCGTAGGAAATGTATTTCGCATAGTTGCCATTGGCATCGTAGGCGTACGTGTAGTAGTTGCCCACGGCGTCGTCTCCTGTGAACCAGATCCCATCAGGGCCCGCCGAGTAGGATGTTCCCTTGGTCGTGTTGCCATTGGCGTCGTGGGTGAAGGTGTAGTAGTAACCCACCACATCATCATTCGTGAACCAGGTGCCATCGGGGCCAGGAGCGGAGTAGTAGGCCTGGCGCGTCATGTAGCCATTGGCGTCATAGGTATAGATGTAGTATTGGCTGATATGGTCATTAGTATAGTAAACAAGGCGGTTATAACGGTCCAAATGAATCTTGAAGGTGATGGCCGTGCTTGACATCGCATTGCCTGAGGGATCCTTGAGGTTCGCAAGAGTGAGCGTGTAGGACGTGCCCGAATAGAGGGGGCGCTGAGGGTGGAAGGTGAGAATCTTCGTCCCCGCGTCGAAGCTGGCCGTACCCGGCCAGTCATCGGATCCATACATGTTTTTCCACGTGAGCCGGACGTTCGAACCGTTCACGGTCGCCGCGTCCAGGGCCTCGGAAAAGGTCACCTTGACATCCGCGATGGGGGCCACGTTCGTGGCCGCGGCCGCCGGTGTGGACGAAACGATGGACGGCGGTGTCGTGTCCAGCGGGGTACTGCCTCCTCCACCATTGCTTCCCCCGCCGCCACCACATGCGAGGGGCGCGAGAAGAAGCAGAAATGCGAGGATCTGTTGGATTGGGGATGTGCGCATTGGATTCTCCTGGATACTGCGAGAAGAGCAGTCCAGGTGAGGATGGTTCAACAAGACCCAATGACACTGGTCCGGTTTTAGCATTTGCCGCTAGACCAGTTGGTGGGTCGCATAATTATTTCTTCGGAAGCAGCAGTATCTCTTTCATGCGGGCCAAGCTCTCGGCCTTGCGTCGAGGGGCCGGCAGATTCAGCGCCACCGAGCGTTCACCGTTGCTGCCCACCACCCAGGCGGATGCTCCACTTGGATCACAGGGCTTCGTGGCCGTTGGTGGCGCGCCGGCGATGAACCACCATTCCGCACCCTTGGTGATCCATCCATCAAAGGCGCCGCTCATCAAGCGCTTGCAGAGGGAAAGCAATTGGTCCTGATCTGGGTCAGCCAGCCACTTGGCCAGGGCCAAGGGCGTCGTCCGGAGCAGATCGCCTTGGCCGATCCATTCCGGACCCAGCGCTGGCAGGGTTTCTCCAGGCTTCCAGCGGTCTCCTAAAAACGGTTTAAAGACCTGATCCAGCCGGTACCTGGACACGCCTTCGCCATAGTCCTTCTTCCATCGTTCCGCGGATTCCAGGCTCCAGACCAGGAAGGCCAGATGACAGCCTTCGGTTGTGGCCATGGCCAGGTCCACCTTCCCGTGTCCCTTGGGGTTGGCGCAATGGACACCGTTCAACTCCCCCTTGCATTTGAAGCTGACCCCTCTGGCAGCCCACTCATCCCCCTCCAGCCGCAACCAGAGCAGGGCTGCCAGACTGCCCAAGGGAGTTTCCTTCGTGTCCGCGCCGAAACCCTTGGATGTCCCATCCGCCGAAGCCCACGCAAACCCTTCGCCGGTTCTCAGGATGGGCGCAGCGGGTTGCGGCTTCGGCGTCTCAGGAATCTGAGCCAAGAGCCGCGAAACCAGCACCAGGGTGGCGAGCCATCGAAAATCAACGACTTTGTGCAGCCAGTAACAACGTTTCAATTGTCGATTGACGATTGACGATTGACGATTTGGGAGCCTCATCATCCATGGAGCTTCAATCGAAAATCGAAAATCGAAAATTGGTGACTGGTGGTTGTCGGCAGGATTCTTCTCATCCGGCCTCTGCGCCCAACGGCAGCGAAAGCGCCAGTCGTGTGCCCTCACCGGAATTCTCGAGGTCCAGGACGGCTTGGTAGGAGGCCATGAGCTGGACACAGGAAGGCAATGCTGGAGCGGGTTTGCGCACTCCCAGCACTGAGTCCTCGGGAATGGGCTCACGCAGCACCGAGAAAGGTTCAAAGGCTCGGCTCAGGCTTTCTGGCGGAATGGGACCGCCCTCGTCCTCCATTTCCAGTTCGTATTTCCCGTCGCTCACGGAGGTGCGAACCAGCAAGGTCGGGGAGGGCGTGGGGCCCCCCAGGGCATGTCGCACCATCTCTGCGATGGTTTCGGAAAAATCCGCATAAATGCCGAAGACTTTGGCCTGTGGAGCACCCATCTCGATTCGCAGCTCGCGATCCCCGAAGTGGCCCTCGATGGAGATCAATTCCAGCTCCTGAGCCAGCAGTTCATCCAGATGAATCCACTCGGGGCGGGCATTCTCCTGCTTCCCCACCCGGCGCGTCAGCGCCTTCACCAGGGTGGCGATCTGATCCACCGAGTCCTTGATCTGGGCGACCGAAAGTTTCCATTCCCCGCTGCCTTGCTCCATCTGATCAAGGTTGGAACTCTGCAACTGGAGCGTGGACACGGGCGCCTGGAGGCGCTTGGTCATCTTTTGGAACAGATCCCCCAGCAGGGCTTGCCGTTCGCGCTGGCTGAGGGTCGCCTGGGCCTGGTGGACCTCCATGTAGGCGGACTCAACAATTTCATAGCTGGAGGCTAAGGCGCGGGAGCTTTCGCTCAGGCTGAAGATCAGTTCCGCATTCTGGAGGCTGACCTGGGCCAGGCCACTGATCAATGCGATGAGTTCCACTTCGAAGGGCAGAAAGGGACGGCCGGCCTCGCGGCTCAGGGCCCAGAACCCCCATAATTCGCCTTCCACTGTCCGGTGGGGCATGGGCAGCAGCATGGACTGGGAAGGCTGGGCCCAGAGCCCCAGGGCCAGGCCTGGATCCCAGTAGGGCGACTGCAACAGGTGTTCACCCTGGATGGGGCCCTCGTGCATGACCTTTTTCAGGCGAGTGGGCAGCTCATGATCACCCCGGACAGGGGTGGTCATTTCCGAGCCGGCTTCTGTCCATCTCAATCCCTCGAAATACCCTCCATCAGCCTGGACCCTGAACGCATGGAGCGCCCGCAGCCCAAGATCTTCCTGGGCTCTCACAAGAATCCGGGTCAACAGGGATCGCGGGTCAGGCTCGGCGACGATGCTTTGGCTGAGGGCCAGCAGTCTCGACAGGTTGCGATTGCGGATCTCCAGGGCTTCCTGGGCCTCCTGAAGTTTCCGGTTGGAATCCTGGGCTTCTTTCAGCCGCGCTTCGAGGTGTTCAACGATCTGCTGGCTGAACTGCCGCAGCACCGCGCCTTCCCGCCCCTGCTCGACCTTGTCCCTCTGGCCGCCCAGGTAGGCCTCCACCTGGGACGTGAATTGGAAGGGATCAATGGGTTTGGAAATATAGCCATCGCAGCCTGACACCAGGGCCGTTTCACGGTCGATCTTCATGGTCTTGGCGGTGAGGGCGACGATGGGAATGCCGTTTAGATCCGCGTTCTGCCGCAGCTTGGTGGCCACCTCGAAGCCTGAAAGGCCCGGCAGGTTGATATCCAGCAAAACCAGGGCTGGTTTCAGCTCCACCGCCATCTGATAGCCCTGCAGGCCTTCTTCGGCCCAATGCATGTCATAGCCCGCCTGTCCCAACAGTCGTTGCACCAGCCGCCAATTCACGGGGTTGTCTTCAATGCAAAGGATTTTCTGCTTCGGGCTCATACAGCGCTTTCCTGGAGCAAGCCGTTACGGTGGGATGGCTGGATCATTGTGATGGTGCTCCGGCATAAGTGGCCGTAACAAAATAACCCGAAATGCGCGGGTTATTTTGCAACGGCCACTAAGGGCATCTCGATGATGAAGTTACTACCTTTGCCCTTCAGGCTCTCGGCCCGGATGCGGCCATTCATCAGGCCCATGAATTTCTGGCTGATGGCAAGGCCAAGGCCAGTCCCCCCGAAACGGCGGGTGATGCTGCCGTCCACCTGCTGGAAGGGTTTGAAAAGCCTTGCCATCTCGCCTTCGCTCATGCCGATGCCGGTGTCGCGGATTCCAATTTTCAGTTGCCCGCCTTCGCGAGCCGCAAAGAGAGTCACCTCGCCTTCTTCAGTAAACTTGATGGCATTGCCGATGAGGTTCGTCATCACCTGCTTGAGCCTTAGGGGATCCCCCAGGACTTTCACCTTCCATTCGGGGCGCTCGAAAATAAGCGTGATGGGCTTCTTCCGGATCAGGCCCGCGGCCATGGCCACGACTTCATCCATGAGGGCAAGGGGGTCCACTTCCTGAAGGTCCATTTCCATCTTGCCGGCCTCGATCTTGGAGAGATCCAGGATGGAATCAATGTGGCCCAGCAGCTGCGTTCCATTCTGAAAGATGATCTGGAGATCCTCGCGCACGTCCGGGGGCACCCGGTCGTTATCCTCTTGCATCAGCATCCCGGAAAACCCGATGATCGCGTTGAGGGGCGTGCGGAGTTCGTGGCTCATGTTGGCCAGGAATTCATCTTTCATCCGATCCGCTTGCTGAAGTTGCTGATAACTGGAAGTGAGGCTGACATTCGCCTCTCGCAATTCCCGGGTCTTTTCTTCGACCTTCGATTCCAGGGTGTCGGCCCAGGCCTTCAATTCGCCGCGGCTCTGCTCCAGCCCCTTGGTGCGCTCCTGCACCAGCTGTTCCAGGTTCGCCCTGATTTCTTCCAGCTCCCAAATGGTTTCCATGAGCTGCCGTGTGCGCTCCTGCACGCGGTATTCCAGCAGCCGGTTCTGCCGCTCGATCTCGTCCCGGCTGACCCTCAGCTTGTTGGTCATGACCTGGAAGTTGCGGCTCAGTTCCTCGAGCTCGTCCCGGGAATGGGCGTCCACCTCCACATCGTCGAAATTGCCCTGGGCTACCATTTGCGCGGCGTTGGTGAGCTGGATGATGGGTTTCAAGTAGCGGCGGGACAAGAAGGCGGTGAGGACAATGCCCAAGCCCATGGTGGTGAGGCCCACCACCAGGCTCAGGCGATAATTCTCATTCACGATTCGGCGGGTTTCCTCGGTGCTGAATCCAACTACGAGGGTCCCAAGTTGGTCGGGGAAGTCGCGATAAATCACCGGGGCCATGGCTACCATCACGCCTTCCTGGGGCCGTGTGATGACCTTGGAGTCCCCTTTGCTCCGGGCGTATTCATCCACCCAGGGCGGGGTGTTCTGGGTGGCGTCCACCCGTTTCCCGGCGGAGTCGTACACCACACTGAAACTGAATGCCGGAATATGCTTCACGCCCGCCAGCACGTTGGTGATACCTTCCCCGTCCCCGATGCTGAGGGCGGGAGTCAATGCGTAGCTGGCGGTTTCCGCCACTTGGCGGGCGCTCACTTCGGCTTGGGACTGGATCTGCGATTTCACCCGCCGCGGATAGTACACGACGTTGAACACGAAGAAACTGAGCACCAGAAGGCCAAGTATGAAGCCCAGCTTCGTCTTGATTGAAATGCGGAGCATGGCTGGAAGTGTAAGGCCTTTACCGGCCTTCGAAGAAATGAAACCGCGCGGCGCCATATCGGCGGGTCTCCTTGAGCTCCCAGCCTGGCCTCGCATCGAGCTGCGTGCGTGCATCCGTTTCCCATACCAGGACTCCGCCGGGAGCCAGCCAGGGCCGGATCTTCACCGAAAGTCCCGCCCAAAGGGCCTGGGATAGCTCATATGGGGGATCGGAAAAAAGCACGGCGATGTCCGCAAAGGCATCTGGCTTCAGGTTCCATGCGTCCTTGGAGAAAAGGGTCACTCCCCCGCGGCTCAGGTTCTTGAGCAGGAAGGGTTTAGGTTTGGCCTCCACGCACGCCACGGGACCGTAGCCCCTGGAGTAGGCTTCAAGAGCCACAGCGCCGGTCCCCGCGAAGAGATCCACGAAAGAGCCCATGGGCCAGGCTTGCAGAATCGAGAAGAGTGCCTCGCGTGCGCGGTCTGCTGTTGGCCTGACCTCCAGCTCCCCGTTCGGCGGCCCCTCCAGCCGGCGGCCCTTCAGCGACCCGGCGATGATGCGCATTAAGGGGTTCCGCCAGGCTGAAATTGTGGCCGGAGCCAAGCGGAAACTTGGTCTTCGTGATGGTGTTGCCTCAGGCATCCGCATTTTCGATGGACGATGGACGATTGACGATTGGGAATTCGCGCCTCGTGCTGGCCATCAATCGAAAATCGAAAATCGAAAATCGAAAATTCGGAAGGAATGGACCAGGGTGTTGGGGGCAAGAAGGCAAGCATTTTCGCTAGTAGGCCCAACGGAGCAGGACCGTGCCCCAGGTCAGGCCTGCGCCAAAAGCTGAAAGCAGTACCAGATCGCCCTTCTCCATGCGGCCCGCTTCTTTCGCCTGATGCAAGGCCGTGGGGATCGTCGCGGCAGTGGTGTTGGCATAGCGGTCAATGTTCACGACCATGCGGTCGCTGGGCAGCTCGAGCCGTTTGGCGGCCGCGTCCATGATCCGCATATTGGCCTGGTGCGGCACGAAAAGTTTCAGATCCGAGGGCAGGAATCCGTTGCGGTCCAGCATGGCGCGGCTGCCTTCGGCCATTTCCCGCACCGCGAACTTGAAGACTTCGGATCCGCTCTGATGGATGAAGTGTTCCTTGGCCTCCACCGTCGCGTGGCTGGCAGGTTTTTTCGAACCCCCTGCTGGCATATGAAGGATGCATCCGCCGCTGCCATCCACGCGATGTTCGAAATCAATGAGGCCAAGGCCCTCCGGCACCGGTTCAAGAATCACCGCGCCGGCGCCATCGCCGAAGAGCACGCAGGTGGCGCGGTCCTCCATGTTCATGATGGAGCTCATGACATCCACGCCCACCACCGCCACTTTCGAATAGGCGCCAGAAGCGATGAGGGCGGCTCCCGTGGTCAGGGCATAGAGGAATCCCGAACAAGCCGCCGAGAGATCAAAACCGAAGGCATTCTTGGCGCCAATGGCATCCTGAACCCGGCAAGCAGTGGCGGGAAACATGGTATCCGGTGTCACCGTGGCCACGATGATCGCCTCCAATTCCCCGGGCTTCATGCCTCGCTGATCAAGCGCCATCTGCAAGGCCGGAACAGCGAGGTCGGATGCCCCCACCCCCTTCTCGACCCAATGGCGTGATCCGATGCCGGTCCTGGAGCGGATCCACTCATCGCTGGTTTCCATGACCTTGGACAAGTCGTCATTGGTGACCCTGCGTTCCGGATAGCACTGGCCAGTGGCGGTGATGCCTACGGGACGAGCGAGCTGACGAGTCAAATGAGCCTCCGGGCCAAACCCTTGATTGTGCCTTCAAACCGCGAAGACGCCAAGGAACCACAAAGACTCAAAGGGACCAAGAAGACAAAAAGAAAAAAATCAACCACAAAGACACGAAGACACAAAGAAGGATTTTTCTTGTTAGGTGGCAGCAGGCTTGATCTGCCTGCCCCAGATTTTGTGGTGGGTGCTTCTGAGGAGAATCCTAAAAATCGTTTGAGCGTCTGCGGCTAATGTAAACCTGGCGATATTGATGCGAACTAGGCCGAGAATCCAAGATCCCTCCCCCTTTTTAATCGAACTCCCCTTTTTTTCTTTGTGTCTTTGTGTCTTTGTGGTCGGCTTTTTTAAAGTTTTTTTCTTCGTGGTTGTTTTTTTCTTCGTGGTCCCTTGGAGTCTTCGTGGTCATGCGCACGCTTGCGGTTCTCCCTTCTCGTTTCCAGGCCTCCCGTTTTCCGGGCAAGCCTTTGGCCTTGATCGCCGGGAGGCCCATGATCCAGTGGGTCCATGAGGCAGCATCAAATGCTTCCGGTGTCACGCGGGTGGTGGTGGCCACCGATGACGATCGCATCGCGGCGGCGGTGAGGGGATTCGGCGGCGAGCCCTTGATGACCGACGCGGCGCTTCCTTCAGGAACGGATCGCACAGCCGCTGCTTTGGCTGCGCTGGAGGCCGCAGGGGAAACATTTGACTGTGTGTTGAACATCCAGGGCGATGAACCCGCCATGCACCCGGACACGATTTCATCGGTAGTGGCGCTGATGCGCGGCAACCTGGAACTGCCCATGGGCACCGCCGCCTGTCCCTTCGCCAACGTGGATGAGCTGTTCAATCCAAACGCTGTGAAGGTCGTCACCGATGATCACCAGCGAGCGCTATATTTCAGCCGCAGCCCCATTCCCTACATCCGGAACTCCAGTGTTTTCGAATCGGATTTCCGGCCCTGGATGAGCCACCAGCAGCTTTCCCTCTTCAAGCGCCACCTGGGCCTCTATGCCTACCGTCCCGCAGTCTTGAGGGCATTCACGGAACTGCCCCCCCACCCTTTGGAACAAATCGAAATGCTGGAGCAGCTCCGCGCCCTGGCGGCCGGCATTGCCATCGGCGTCGCCCTTACTCCCCATCTGAGCATCGGCGTGGACGTGCCTGGCGATGTGGCGGCGGCGGAAGCGCTGCTGAGAGAGCGCGGACTCGCGTAAACTTTAGGGGCCGTGCCAAAATAACCTGTGCAGTTCAGGTTATTTTGCTACGGCCCCTTACGTCGGCCAATAGAGGTGATGCGATAAATGATGATTGGCCTAATTCTGAATGAGTGACTGCAACATTTGCTGGCCACAGGCCGACGCGATGGGTTGTGTTCACAGCAAAGTTACCGGTTGAGGGTCAAGAGTCGAAAAATTCAAAGTCGAAGAGTTGAAAGTCGAAAGCCCACACCCCATCCACGGAGTGCTCGTGTCCCACCACAAAGTCATCATCATCGGCACCGGCCCGGCTGGTTATACGGCGGCGCTTTATGCTTCACGGGCGAATCTCGAGCCGCTGGTGTTCGAAGGCGTCCAGCCCGGCGGTCAGCTCACCATCACCACCGAGGTGGACAATTTCCCCGGTTTCCGCAAGGGCATCCAGGGCCCCGAACTGATGGAGGAGATGCGCGAGCAGGCGCTGCGTTTCGGCACCCTCATCAAGAGCGAAACCGTGCTGGAAGTGAATCTCAAGTCGCGCCCGTTCACGCTGAAAACCGACAAGGCCGGCTACACGGCGGATGCGGTCATCATCGCCACCGGCGCCACCGCCAAGTGGCTGGGCATCGGCAAGGACCAGGAGCTTTCCATGAGCGGTGGGGGTGTCAGCGCCTGCGCCACTTGCGATGGTTTCTTCTTCCGGGGCAAAGAAATCGCCGTGGTGGGCGGCGGAGACACGGCCATCGAGGAAGCCACCTATCTCACCAAGTTCGCCACCAAGGTGAACCTCATCCACCGCCGCGACAAGCTGCGGGCCTCCAAGGCGATGCAGGAGAGGGCCACCCGGAACGAGAAGATCGTCTTCCACTGGAACAAGACCGTGGAAGCGTTGCTCACCTCCACCACCGAGACACCCATGGGGGAAAAGGCCGAGAAGATCCGTGCCTTGAAGCTCAAGGACACGGTGGATGGGGCCGAGTCGGAGCTGAAGGTGGACGGCCTTTTCGTCGCCATCGGCCATGAGCCGAACACCAAGCTTTTCGTGGGCCAGTTGCCCATGGACGAGACGGGTTATCTGCAAGTCGAGGGGGGATCAAGCCGCACGGCCATTCCCGGCGTCTTCGCCTGTGGTGACGTGCAGGACCATGTCTATCGCCAGGCCATCACCGCCGCCGGCTCCGGCTGCATGGCGGCCATTGACGCGGAGCGCTGGCTGGCGGCCCAGGGAATCGCGGAATAGTCGCGGCCGCAGCAAAAAACGGCAGTCCTACGCTGTTTTTCACCCATAATGGCGGCACAGAGATAAGGTTTCATCGTGCTGTCGAAGGACCAGACCCTAGGGAAGTACCAGATCCTCGACCGCCTCGGGGCGGGCGGTTTCGGCACCGTGTACCTGGCGATGGATACCTGGGTGAACCGCAAGGTGGCGCTCAAGGTGCCCCACCAGCAGCAGGAAGAGATCGTGGATCTGCTCAAGGAGCCGCGCATCATGGCGGCCCTCAAACATCCCAACATCGTCGAGCTCATCACCGTGGAACGGAAAAACGGCACCTTTTTCATGGTGCTGGAATTCATCGAAGGCGAGAGCCTGGACCGGTTCATCCGCAAGGAGCGCACCCTCGCGCCCACGAGGGCGCTGGAAATCGGCGTGGACATCTGCTCCGCCATCGCCTTCGCCCACGCCAACCAGATCCTGCATCGGGACCTCCGGCCCGCGAATATCTTGATGACGCGGGATGGCGTGGCCAAGGTCACGGATTTCGGCACCAGCCGCATCCTCGAACTCCAGAAGGACGGCTTCGCGCGTACGCGCATCGGCTCGCCACCCTATATGGCGCCTGAGCATTTCCGGGGCCGGGCCGTGTTCCAAAGCGATCTCTGGTCCCTGGGCATCACCATGTACGAGATGCTTACGGGCACCGTTCCCTTTTATGACGCGGACCCGCTGAAGATCGCCCAGGCTTTCCAGACCCAGCCCATCATCGCGCCCCACCTCAAGAATTCGAATGTCCCGAAGCAGCTCTCCGAAGCCGTCATGAAGGCGCTGGCCGTGAATCTCGGGGACCGCTACCTCAGTGCCCAGGCGATGCTGGATGCCCTGAGAAAATTGAAAGAAGGCGTGGCCAAGGACACAAGGCCGCTGGGAACCGCCGTCATGAATTCATCGGCCACCGGAGGCATCCCGGTGGCCCGGCCCTCCGCCACTTCGAGCACTCAATCGCGCCTCTGCCGCTTCTGCTACCGCCCCATGGCGCGCATGGCCAGCACCTGCCCGAGCTGTGGCGAGAAAAACTGAGATGGGCACCGAGCTTCCAGACACCGGGCCGGCCAGTTCAGGACCAGAGCAACTTCCAGCCAAGCCGCCCTCCACTCCGAGGCCCCCGAAGCGTTGGGCCAGGCGGATCACCTACCTCCTGGTGGCCGGAGGCCTGGCCGCGGGCGGCGGGGCCTGGCTGCTGCACCAGCCCTTCGTGGGGGAGTATGCCCTCCGGAAGATCGGCGAGGTGGTCAAGGATGAGACCGGCCTCACCCTGGAAGCCGGGAACCTCAAGGTCGGACTCTTCTCTGGGCTGGTGACGCTTGATGACATCCGGTTTGGGGGCGATCTTCTTACCATCAAACGCATTGAAATCCAGGGTGGGCTGTTGACGCTGCTTGGCGGCCAGCCGAATATCCATCGCGTCCTGATCCTCAGCCCCGAGCTGCGCCTGGATACCAAACGGCTGGCCCGCTTGAAACTCAAGTCCCATCCCCCGCGCAAGAATCCTTGGCCTCAATTCAGGTTGGATATGTTGGAACTGAAAGATGGTTCCCTTGATATCCATGAACCCAAATGGCAGTTGCCGGAAGCCCATTCGCATTTTTCAGCGCTAGGAAAAGGCATGGGCCCCAACCGGCTCCGCCTCGAATTGAAGGCCACGGACATGGCCGTGCAAGCTCCGGGTGGGCTGGCCAAGGGTCACGCCGAGATCACCGCGGATCTTTCCGAGACCTTGCTGCGGCTCCTGAAGGGTGAAGTGGAATTCGGCAACCAGAAACTCATTGCCAGCGGCACCTTCGAGCCCGAATCCCAACGGCTTTCCGCCAAGACCAAGTCGGTTTGGGATCTTGCCTCCCTATTCAAATTGGGATTTCCCAGTGCCAGGGTAGCCACCAGTGGCCAGGTCACCACCGATCTGGGAATCGAAGGCAAGATCCGAAGACCCACATGGGACCTGCATCTGCAATCCAACAATCTGACGCCTGGGACCCTGGACCTCCATCCAGGCAGCCTGGAGATCAAGGCCAAAGGAAGCCTCCATGAAGCCAGGTTCAATGCCCTCGCCTGGCATTCAGACGATGGTGATCTCGCCCTCGAAGGCGAGTGGAAGAAGGGAACACGGACTTCCGCCACCTTCCAGGCGAGCCATGTCGATCTCAATCCCCTGGCGGCCTTTTCGCGAGTGGGACAAGCCAAGGATCTACAGGCATTCTTTGAAGGCAAGGCCGAGCTTCTTGGCGACCCCTGGGGCAAGAGCCTGCGGCTGGATCGCCTCAAGACCCAAGCCGAAGGCCGCATCCAGCGTCTGGGCAGCAAGGTGGGAGAATTCAATGCCAGTTTGGACAGCGGGCGGCTCGCCCTCAAGGCCTTTGATCTGCATCTGGAGGATCTGGATCTCCAGGCCAAGGGAGCAGGGCGCATCGGACCCAAAGGCATCGAGGAATTACAGGCCGATGGCCAATTAGATGCTGATGCCACACGAGTCGCAACTGCGCTTCGTGCCTGGAACGTGGCGGACCTGGACATGGGCGGCAGACTCCAAGCCAAGGCCAAGCTCTCCATAAATCCATCACAGGGATTGCACATTGATGGTGACCTTGAAGCCCTGAATCCACGCTGGCACGGCGCTACGGGTGATCGCCTCTCAGCAAAAATCCAGATGCAAGACAGCGCCATGACCATCCAGGACATCGAAGTGGCCAAGGGCACGGGCCGCGGGTACGGCGATATCTGGCTTACCTGGGCTCATCTTCCTCCCGGAGCCAGTCAATTCGAGTCCTGTTTCCGTGTGTCCCGATTGCCCATTTCCGAAGGGCTGAAAGCAGCCGATCAAGGGGATCTCCCCATTGAGGGAACCGTCACCGGCTGGGCCCGCGTCTGGGGCCCCTTTAATGGGCTGCAGATGCAGGGGGACGGATTGGCGGAAAACGCCACAGCCTATCAGTTCAGCATCCCCGCGGCCTCCGCTGAATTCCAGATGGACATCGAGAAGAACCATCTCTCCCTGCCCGAGTTCCGGATCGCTGAAACCTCGCAGGCCCTCGCTCTCGGCGATGAAACGCCACAGGGCTTCCTGGCCTTGAAGGGCAACCTTGACTTGGACCTGAACCGGAACGCCTGGTGGGGCCGTTTCAGCGGTGATATGGATTCGAGTCTCCTTGCGATCCCTGGACCCCGCGTCCAGGCTAAGGTCGAGGGCAGGGTTGAAGGGGGCTGGAACCATGGTTTCGGTCCCACCTCGCTGCCCAACTTCGAAGTGACCTTCACCCAGGCCCGCATCTTTGCCGGGGATCAGAGCCTGGAAAACATCGAAGGCAGGTTTCAATCTGATCGTGGCGTTGCAGAGGGCTGGATCCGGAAAGGTGGAGCCTCGGCCAGAATTCTTGACGTGCTGGCAGTGGACGACAAAGGCACGCTCCGCGCCGGGGGCCACCTCCGCCTGGACGCCACCAGCATCGACACCCCCCGCTTAGCCTCGCGCCTCTCCCAGGACTTGATGGAAGACTTGCAGCTTGATGCGGATCTTTCCGCCACCTGGGAAACCGAAGGATTTCATTGGCAGGCCCGCGTCA